>NZ_JBFBAO010000040.1:0-29782 GCF_040682255.1 Micromonospora sp. NPDC051296
CGCTACCTGGTCGACGCGATCGCCTACAACCAGGTCCGCGGCCTGCCGTTCACCGCCGCCGAGCTGGAGACGATGCTGGAAGAGGTGCTGAAGAATGTCTGAGCCCATCGCCCTCAAGCTCACCGCCAAGGATTTCAAGTCCGACCAGGAGGTGCGCTGGTGCCCCGGCTGCGGTGACTACGCGATCCTGGCCGCCGTCCAGCAGTTCATGCCGGAGCTGAACATCCCCCGGGAGAACATCGTCTTCGTCTCGGGCATCGGCTGCTCGTCGCGCTTCCCGTACTACATGAACACCTACGGGATGCACTCGATCCACGGCCGCGCCCCGGCGATCGCCACCGGCCTGTCGGTCTCCCGCCCCGACCTGTCGGTGTGGGTCGTCACCGGCGACGGCGACGCGCTCTCCATCGGCGGCAACCACCTGATCCACGCGCTGCGCCGCAACGTCAACCTCAAGATCCTGCTGTTCAACAACCGGATCTACGGCCTGACCAAGGGCCAGTATTCGCCCACCTCCGAGGTCGGCAAGATCACGAAGTCGACGCCGGTCGGCTCGGCCGACGCACCGTTCAACCCGCTGTCGCTGGCGCTGGGCGCGGAGGCCACCTTCGTCGGCCGGACGATCGACTCCGACCGCAAGCACCTCCAGTCGGTGCTGCGCGCCGCGGCCGAGCACGAGGGCTCGGCGTTCGTGGAGATCTACCAGAACTGCAACATCTTCAACGACGGGGCGTTCGAGCAGCTCAAGGACCCGGGCACCCGGGACGACTACCTGATCCGGCTGGAGCACGGCCAGCCGATCACCTTTGGCAAGGACGGCCAGTACTGTGTCGTACACCCGCCACGCGGCTTCGGCCTGGAGGTGCGCGAGACCGCAGCCACGCCGGCCGAGGAGATCGTCGTGCACGACGCGACGGTGGCCGACCCGGCGTACGCGTTCGCGCTGTCCCGGCTGCCCGGGTTCGACCTGCGCAACACCCCGATCGGCGTCTTCCGTTCGGTGCGCCGGCCGTCGTACGACAGCGTGGTGCAGGAGCAGCTGGCCGAGGCCAAGGCGAAGGTGACCGAGACCCCCGAGCAGCAGCTCGCCGGGCTGCTGGGCAGTGGGGACACCTGGACCATCAGCTAACCGGCGACTCCGCCGACAGACGCCGCGGGCGGGCCGTTCCCCATCGGAACGGCCCGCCCGCTCGTCGTACCGGACGGATGGTGACGGTCAGACCGCCGCCGGCACCCAGAGTTCGTCGATGGCCCGCTCGGCCGCCGCGAGGCTCTCCTCCTGCAGCGGGATCAGCTCGGCCATGGCGGGGACGGCCGGGGCGAGGGTCAGCTCGGCGGCGATGAAGCGCGGCGCCAGGCCGGTCTGCGAGAGGCCGTGCGGCAGCCAGGGCTCGGCGTGGTCCCAACCCTCGCGCGGGGTGCCCGAGCCGTAGCCACCGCCCCGGGACGCCAGCACGATGAACTCGCGGTCGCCCAGCAGCCCGGCACCGGTCGCCGGGTCGTACGACAGGCCCGGTGCGATGAGCAGGTCAACCCAGGTCTTCACGCTGCTCGGTGCGCCGTAGTTGTAGAGCGGCAGCCCCAGCAGCACCGTGTCGGCCTGCTTCACCTCGGCCACCAGTTGCTCGGTCAGCGCCCAGGAACGGCGCTGCTCCGGGGTGCGCTGGTCGGCCGGCGTGATCCGCGCCAGGCCCCCCGCCTCATCGAGGTGCGGCAGCGGTTCCTTGCCGAAGTTCCGGTAGGTGAGAGTGCCGTCCGGGTGTGCGGCGCGCCAGGCAGCCGCGGCGCGGGCGGTGAGCCGCCGGCTGACCGAGTGCTCCCCGCGGATGCTCGTGTCGATATGCAACAGGTGCGGCATTGGATAACCCTCCACGGATCGTTTGTGTAGCGCCAACTATTTATAGCAGGCCAATATTTCGCCGCGTGGGTAAACTGGGTCACATGCCTGCCGGGCCGGTCGACCAGACGGAGCGCCGCTCCGGGGCGCTGCTCGACCACCTGGCCCGGCGGATGCGGCTCCGGTCGGAGTCGGTGCTGGCACCACTCGGGCTGCGGCCCCGGCATCTCGTCGCGCTCACCGTGCTGCGCGAGGCGGGCGGCATGAGTCAGCAGGGGCTCGCCGGCCGTCTCCAACTCGACGGCACCAACGTCGTGGGGCTGCTCAACGATCTGGAAACGGCCGGCCTGGTCGAGCGGCGACGCTCACCCGAAGACCGCCGCCGGCACGTGGTGAGCCTCACCCAAACCGGCGCAAGACGGCTCAACGAGGCCGAGTGCGCCCTGGCCTCCGTCGAGGACGAGGTGCTCGGCGCGCTGGACCCGGCCGAGCGGGAGACGCTCTACGACCTGCTCCGGCGGGCGACCAGCGAGGTGCCGCCGACGTGCGCCGAGGCGGCCGAGAACGACCCCGACTCCCTCTGCTGACGCCGGCCGGGTGGGCGGTCAGGGCAGGGTGTTCGCCGCGGGGCGGTCGTCGCGGACGTGCACCAGCATGTCGCCGGTCTCGACGACCGCGCCCGCCCGGTCCGCCAGGGTGACCACCTTGCCCCGCCGGACCAACGCGATGACCAGCGTCTCCAGCTCGCGGGGCGACCTGCCGACCTCGTGGCGCTCGGCCGACCGCATGGCCAGCGCCATGCCCTGACCGGGGGTGAGCAGATCCTCCACCACGTCGATCAGCGGCGGGGCCGAGGTCGACAGGCCCAGCAACCGGCCGGCGGTCGCCGAGGAGACGATCACGTGGTGCGCCCCGCTCTGCTTGAGCAGCGGCGCGTTCTCCGCCTCCCGGGCGGCGGCGATGATCCGGACCTGTCCGGCGGTGAGCTGTCGTACGGTCAGCGCCACCAGCACCGACGCGTCGTCGCTGTCGGTCGCGATGATCACCGCCTTGGCGGTACGCACATGCGCCTGGTTGAGCACCGAGGATCGGGTCGCCGAACCCTCGATGGCCACCAGCCCGTTCGAGGTGGCCTGGCGCAGCGCCGGGCCGCTGCGCTCCACCACCACGATCCGGGACTTGTCGAGCCCGTTCTCCTGCAGGGCGGAGATCGCACTACGCCCCTTGGTGCCGTAGCCGCAGATGATGACGTGGTCCTTCAATTTTCTCTCCCACCGCTGCAGGCGACGGCCGGTCCGGTACTGCTCGGTCAGGACCTCCAGTGTGGTGCCGACCAGAATGATCAGGAACAGCACCCGGGCCGGGGTGATCAACAGGACGTTGATCAGCCGGGCACTCTCACTGACCGGGGTGATGTCGCCGTAACCGGTGGTGGAGAGGGTCACGACCGTGTAGTAGAAGGCGTCGAGCAGGCTGAGGCCGTCGTCGTTGACATCGCGGTAGCCGTCCCGGTCGATGTAGACCACCGCCACGGTGGCGAACACCAGCCCCATCGCGGCGGCCAGCCGCAGGCTGAGCGCACTGAGCGGACCCCGCCGCTGCGCCGGAAAGTGGATCACCGCGAGACCTGCCTCGCCACCATAGCCTGCACGCCCACAACATAGCCCCTGAGCGGGGAACCGCACGCCGAGGTGGTGGCGACCGGAACGGGGACGGCGCACCGGGCGGCGGGCGGGCATGATGGGGAGGTCCCCGCAGGACCGGCGAGAGTGAGGCCCGGCATGTCGTTGCTGCGACGGGTGATCGGCGCGGTACTGCGCCGGGAACGCCAGCGCCAGGGCCGCACGCTGCGGGAGGTCGCCCGGGCCGCCGGGGTCTCGGTGCCCTACCTGTCGGAGGTCGAACGCGGGCGCAAGGAGGCATCCTCCGAGGTGCTCGCGGCGATCTGCCGGGCACTCGGCCTCTACCTCTCCGACCTGCTCGAAGAGGTCCGCGACGAGCTGCGGCGGGTCGAGCGGCGGTTGCCGGCCGCGCCCCAGGGCAGCTACGTCCCGGCCACCCGACCCGGCGGCCCGGTGGTCTCGTCCGCCCGGCCCGGCCCAGGCGCGCACCCGGCCGCCCATCTGGGCGGCACCGGTTTCGGCACCGGTGCGTTCGTCACCGGTTGGCTCGACCGCGCCGGCCGCATCGGCGGCGAGCTGGCCGGGAACGGCCTCGTCGGCGGTCCCGCCGGCGGAGGCGGGCTGGCCGGCGGGAACGGGCTCGGCGGGATGGTGGGCGGCCTCCGGGTCTTCGTGTTCGCCGAGGCGGACGCTGGCCCGCTCGGCCACACCGACGCCATCGCCCGGGGTTCGTTGTTCCGTCCGGCCCCGGCCGGGCGGCCGGCCGGCAGCGCCGTACGCCGGGCCAGGGCGCGGATGCGGTCCGCCGCGCTGGGCGCCCGGTGGACCGGTACGCCGGTGCGGCCCCGCCACGACGGCCCGGCGCGGCATGACGCGCGGCGCGGGCAACGTCCCGCCGGCCGCGCCGGAACCGTCGTCCGGACCGTCACCCGCTCATCCCACGCCTCCGCCGCCCGCTAGGGCCTGCGTCGACGGGAGGGCCGGTCGGCGCCGTTCTGCCGTGGGCGGATCTGCCGGGGGCAGAACCGCTGGGGCGCAGCCGCTCGACCGGCGCAGGCTGGACGAGCCGGTCCCCGGGCGGTCGCGTCGCCCGCCGGCGCGTGGAGGGCGGACGAGATGATCACGATGCTGGACGACGGACAGCGGACCTTCGGCGACCAGGTGTTCGAGCGACTGCTGCGGGAACGGATCGTCTACCTCGGCAGCGAGGTGACCGACGAGATCGCCAACCGGATCTGCGCCCAGATCCTGCTGCTCGCCGCCGAGGACGCGGAGCAGGACATCCAGCTCTACATCAACTCGCCCGGCGGCTCGGTGAGCGCCGGGATGGCCGTCTACGACACGATGCGCTTCGTCCCCAACGACGTGGCGACCCTGGCGCTCGGTCTGGCCGGCTCGATGGGGCAGTTCCTGCTCTGCGCCGGCACGGCCGGCAAGCGGTACGCGCTGCCGCACACCCGGATCCTGATGCACCAGCCCTCCGGCGGGATGGGCGGTACCGCCTCCGACATCACCATCCAGGCGGAGAACATGTTGCACGTCAAGCGGACCTTGCAGGAGCTGATCGCCCGGCACAGCGGGCGCACCCTGGCGGAGATCCAGCAGGACTGGGACCGGGACCGCTGGTTCACCGCCGAACAGGCCCGCGACTACGGCCTCATCGACCAGGTGGTCACCGCCGCCACCCAACTCCCCCCAACCTGAGCCGCCACCCCGAGGCTCCCGCCGATCATGCACTTTAGGTCGCACGTATGCCCCGGTATGCGTCTTCTGCCGGGGCAGCAAGTGCATGATCGACGCCGGAGGGACTACGCCGACCCGCGGGTGTCGTAGCGGGCGCGGGCGGACTCGACCTCGGCGAGATGGTCGGTTGCCCAGGCTTCCAGGCCGGCTACCAGGGTCAGCAAGCTACGGCCGAGGTGGGTGAGGGCGTAGTCGACCCGGGGCGGCACGGTGGCGTGCACCGTGCGGGTGACCAGGCCGTCCCGTTCCAGTCCGCGCAGGGTCTGGGTGAGCATTTTCTGGCTCACCCCGTCGATCCGCTGGGCCAGTTCGCTGTACCGCTTGGGGGCGGCGGCGAGGGTCAGCACCACCAGCACGCTCCACCGGTCGCCGATCCGGTCGAGCACCTGCCGGCTGCCACACTTCCGGTCGTACAGGTTCGGCTCCACGTTAAAACTCTCCATCAGCAAGTCGCGCACTTCAAGGTGCCTACTCTCCAACGGGAAGTGTTGGCCCGGTGTTCCCGTTGACCTCGGCGTCAGACAGTCATCCCTGGAGGGAGCAACTCATGTCCATCGCCGTTACCGGCGCCACCGGGCACCTTGGCCGACTCATCGTCACCTCGCTGCTGGACCGGGGCGTACCGGCCACGGAGATCGTGGCGCTGGGCCGGGACACCGACCGGCTGGCCGACCTGGCCGCGCGCGGGGTGACCGTCCGGCGGGCCGACTACGACGACCCCGACTCGCTGCGCACCGCATTCGACGGTGCCGACAAGCTGATGTTCGTCTCCGGCAGCGAGGTGGGCCGACGCGTGGCCCAGGCCCGCAACGTGGTCGCCGCAGCGAAGGAGGCCGGGGTCGATCTGGTCGTCTACACCAGCATCCCGAAGGCCGACACCTCCAGCCTGATCCTCGCCACCGAGCACCGGGCGACCGAGCAGGAGATCACCGCCTCCGGGTTGCCGTACGTCTTCCTGCGCAACGGCTGGTACCTGGAGAACTACCTCCCGCAGCTGCCCACGTACCTCGAACACGGGGTGTTCGGCGCGGCGGGTGACGGGCGGTTCAGCGCCGCCGCCCGCGCGGACTTCGCCGAGGCCGCCGCCGCCGTGCTGACCGGCGACGGTCACACGAACAAGGTGTACGAGCTGGGCGGCGCGCCGTTCACCCTGGCCGAACTGGCCGCGGAGCTGTCCCGGCAGAGCGGGCGCGACGTCAGCTACACCGACCTGCCGGCGGAGAAGTACGTCGAGGTCCTGGTCGGCGCAGGCGTGCCCCAGGTGTTCGCCGAAGTACTGGCCGACGGCGACCGGGGTGCCGCCGAGGGTGAGCTGTACGTCGAGCGCGACGACCTGGCCAGGCTGATCGGCCGAGCCCCGGTCACCCTCGCCGACGCGATCCGCGCCGCGCTCTGAGCACCGACCGGCCCGCCACCCCGGCCTGACTACCGGGGTGGCGGGCCGCGCCGTCAATCGGTGGGCGGCGCGACCCGGAACCACCGACGGGACGAGGCCGGCACCAACAACAGGCCGACGACCACAGCGGATCCGGCCATCCGCGACAGCCACAGCGCATCGATCTCAGCAAACCCGACAACGCCGTACGCGATGCCGAAACCGGAGAGGCCGACTGCCAAGGTTCGGGCCCGCTCCACCCGGCGCCACAAGCCATAAGCCGCGGCCAGCGCCAGAACAGCCACTCCCACGACATAGATCGCCACCCGCAACCCGGTGGCCCTGGACGAATCACTCGTCAACATCTGGGCAACCTGGATGGCAGTGACCAGCAGGAAAATCAACGCGGCGGCGGCCACCGACCTGGGGACCACTGACTGACGCTGCTCGATCATCAGCTCATGCTAGGTGTCATTCGCCTGACCGCTTTGGGCGGCGAATCAGCCGCCGCCCGCCGGCTTGGTCACGCCAACCCCAGCGTGTCTATCCGCCGTTACGCCCGAATCAGTGACGCCGCGACGCCGAGGTCAGTCTCACGGACTTGATCATTCCGTGCAGGTTCCGGATCTTCGGCTTGGTCGCGCGCCTCGCCTAGACACTTTGAAAGCCACAAGCAAGAACCGCACGATGGCAGGCCCCTGCCTGCCAGCAACGCCGATCCGAGGACCGCAGCGGCTCCGGAGTCAAGGGCGGCCCGCAGGGTCGCACAGCGATGCGAAGCACCTTGAGGCCGGAGGGGCGGCCCCGGATCCTCCCCACCGCATCCCCCACGGCCGGCGGTGACCGCCCTGCGCGGCCCGACGGCTGCCTATGCCTGCCGATCGAACATCATACGGATTGCCAGCTCAGGCGGGGGTTCTCGCTGATCTTCGAGGTGCCCCCGGCAGGATTCGAACCTGCGACACACGGTTTAGGAAGTGTGGACACGGCCGGAGGACGTTCGGCAATGACCTGGCTTGACCTGCGCCACTGCCGGCCACCAACGGCTAGGAGCTGACCGCCGTTGACCCTCGGTTCCCGTGCCAACGGGCACGCAGCGGGCACGCGGTTCAACTGCTCGCACCCTAACTTGCCTCCCGCCTGTATCCTCCCGCTCGTGGAGTGGGCTCAATTCGCCTTGGAGGCCGGCAAGGCACTGGCCTGGCCCATCGTCGTCGTAGTCATCGCGATCATGTACCGCCGCCACATTCGCGGGCTACTCGATACCGGCCTCAAGCGAATCAAGGCGGGCCCCTTTGAGGCTGAGTGGGATCGGGCCGCCGCCGAGACTCGCGCTGCGCTTGAAGATCAGGCCCCTTTCGCACTAACAGCTAGCCGCACAAAGGCAATAGATGCAGAGCCGGCAACCGTTGTTGAAGACAGCATCACCCAGAACCGCAACGCCATTGTTGAGCTGCTCGCTCAGCAAACCGGAGATCCGAACCTGAAGTCTTGGCTGCTGATAGCGGACGAGCACCGATCCGGGCTGGCGGATACGCCCGAAAATCGGATAGCCCTCATATTGGTCACGGTAGACATCCTTCGGGTCATCTTTGAAGGTCAGGGTGGCCCCGAGGATGCCCAGGCCCAACGAGCGTTTGAAGGACTGTTGCAGCTGCGTAACCTCGCGGTTCATCTGAATCGACCCCTCACGAGAGGGGAGCTTGCCGAGTTCATGCTCCTAACGCGGATCATCCTCAGCCGCCTTCCGGGTAAGCCTCCGTTGCCAGCTGCGGGCTGAGGTGCCAAACGAACTGTCTCCCTGCCAGCGATGCAGCCTGCGTCGGCGAGCAGATCCGATGCACATTCGCCGCTCCTGCGGCCACACGGCGGGCCTCAGAGCCATCTCCGCCGTGAGTCCCACACACCGTGGAGTAGGCCAGGGGCCAGGGTGACAAGGTGGAGCGCCCTACCGGACGAACGACCTTGGCACCCTGGCCCCTGGCCTGCTCGGCTCTGCCTGGGACTCATGGTGGAGATGGCGACCCGCGCAACCACCAACTACCGCACCGTCCGGACGGACTTCCACCATCTCTGTCGTAGATCCCTGCCCGGAGGGCAAACAGCTCTTGCAGTCCGCCAGTGTGGCCGGCCGGCCCGGCCGATGCCGGCCGGAGGTCGCCAGCAGGCCGGGGCCGGGCCGGCGCGGCCCGCTTTGCGGGCCGCCTTGATCTGATAGAGCGGAATTCGGCAGTGTGCGAGCTTGTCAGAACTTGGGTTCGACCGGTGCCGGCAGCATGGCGGCCCACTTGCGCAGTACATCAACGGCCTGGTCCCGCAGGGCACCCTCGGCGATCTCTTCCCGCAGCGACCGGCGCTCAGCTGGTTGAGCGATCTCCCGATAGAACTGGAGATCTTCAAAGCCGTAGGTGGCAACGTCGTGGCTGCTGGCTCCAAAGATCAGGCGAGGAATACGCGCCCAGTAGCAGGCCATGAGGCACATCGGGCATGGTTCGCTGCTGGCGTACATGACCGCGTCTTCCAGCAGGTGCCGCCCGAGGTTGCTGCCGGCGTGACGCAAGGCCATGACTTCGGCATGGGCGGTTGGGTCTCGCAGCTCAATGACGCTGCTGGTGCCTTCGCCGACGATCTCGCCCGAGATGACGACGATAGCGCCGAATGGCGTCTTTCCTTCGTCTTCCAGCGCGCGCCGCGAAATCTCGATAGCCCTCGCAAGGAACTGCTCATCCTGTGCATCCAGCTGGGAAGTCATGACTTTCCTCCTTGCCGCCCTGACGGCTTGCCGCCGGCTGCTTTGCGCTTGGGCCAGGGCTTGAGCGGAGTAACGAATCGAAGTTCGGTCCGGTCGGCTGGATACTCGGCGTCTGACACCTCGACCACGTTCTCATCAGTGTCGAGCGAGATGCGTCGACAAAGGATGAGGGGAATGCCGTCGGGCAGGCCCCAGAGTTGAGCCTCTGGGGTGGTCGGCATCCGGGCTGTCACCTCATCGATCATCGTCATGATTTCAACGCCGACCGTCGAAAGCTGGTGCTGGGTTCCTCCCGGCCAGGGCTCGTTGGCCTCATCGAGGAGCGCAGGGTTTGAGCCGACAAGCGCCACCGGCATGTAGGAGACGCTCGACGAGAGCAGGAACCCGGTGAGCCTGTCGGTCGAGTCGTAGCGCCGCCTGAGAACGAGGTCTGTCGGATCGATCCGGAACAGGCCGGCCAACTCCGTTCCCGCCTGGACCTGGTCGTACCGGGAGCGGAACTCCTGCTCACCGATCTGCATCTTGAGATTCGTCTCGGCCTCGCCGACAACGGCGCGCTCTGCCTCGGGGCGCGCGGCGAGATCCTTCTCAACCTGGTGCCGCTCAGACGAACGAATCACCTTCCGGGGCGGTACGCGGACCACGGGTGCCTTGCCGCGTCCGCTGCTGATGAGGCCCTGAGCCTTGAGCAGGGCGATCGCTGCACGAGCGGACCCAACAGAGCACGCCCACCGTGCGGACAGCTCGGCCAACGTGGGCAATGAGTCTCCCGGCCGCAGCTCGCCGCGCTCAATCTGCATGCGGATGTCATCAGCGATCCGCAGCTGGATAGGCGGCGGGACGACGGTCGGACGTGGCTCCATGCCTCCCATCCTCGCAGGTTTGCCAGCAAACCTCTTGCTTCTCTTCGAAGCATGGCCTAACGTCGATTGCATGTTTGCTAGCGAACTAGCAAACCTGATGTCCGATCCGGCAAGCGTCCGGGGACCAGGAGGAATGAGGCCATGGCAGTCCCGAACACGATCAAGGTTCCGGTTCCGTTCGAGTACGTGTTTCCGCAGGGTGCGTTGTGCCTGGGTGTGGAGCCGGTGACGGACTTCGACAAGCGCGGTCAGGGTGACGACCAGGCCCGCGACAAGGACACCGGCGAGCGCCTGTGGGTGGTCAAGGTTCTGGACCTGGACCCGGAGGCCGGCAAGTTCGGCGGGTCGAAGGAAGTGAAGGTGAAGATCGCCGCGCCGGTGCAGCCGGTTCCGCCGGCGTCGAAGATCCCGGGCTACCCGCCGGCGGTGCAGTTCACCGAGGTGACGTTGACGCCGTACGTCGACAGCCAGCGGTGCAAGGGCTCGGGGAAGTGCCGGGCGCGTCAGGCGTGGTCGATCCGCGCCGGGGCCATGACCGAACCGGCTGCGATGAAGCAGGCGGCCTGACCAGATCTGGACGCGCGGGGCGGGCCTCTTCCGCCAAGTCGACTCCCGCCCCGCGCCTTCACCCGTTCTCCCTGGAAGGAGTGGGTTGATGCCCACGCTAGCTGACGCTGCCCGCATCGTCGGGAACCCGCGTCCCGCCCCGCGTCGCACGACGCACCGCCGCACCGTGATGCGCCTCGCCGGCCCGGGTATCCGGGCCGCCCGCGAGGTTTACACCACCGTCCCCGCCGACGCCGTCCGCGTCGCCGCGCTGGTGGAGATCTCCGCCGCCGCCGCAGCGTTGGCGCGGACGGTGGTGAAGCTGCGCCGCCTGGACCCGGACTTGATCGCCCCGCACGTCTCCGACCGCGTCGACCTCCGCGCGGTCCTCGGTCGTGGCCGGTGGCTGCCGACCATGACCCGTCACGTCCCCGCCCCGCAGACCGGCCCGGTCGACCTGGCCGCCCTGATGCCGGCTCGCCCGGTACGCCGCCGGTTGATCCGCCGCCGTCCCGGTACGCCGGGGCAGGGCTCCCTGTTCGCCGCGAGCGTGGGGGAGGGCTGACCCGTGCCGCTGGTGAATGTGATCCGGGGTGAGCGGATCGACTCGGCTCCGATCAACGTGCGGACGCCGTTCGTGCGTATCCCGATGTGGCTGGCCCTGTCCTGGTGGACCCTCAAGGCCCTCGGCCGCCTGGCCGTGGTCCTGATCCGCTTCTGGTACCTCACCGCCCCTGCCGTGTTCTTCGCCTGGCTGCACCTGCGGTACGGCTGGGCCGGACCTGCCCTGGTCGTCGGTGCAACGGCCGGCGTCCTAACCGGGTGGGCCTTCGCTCACCGGCCGACGTTCCTGCGGTTCGCCTGGCATCCGGCGCTGTCCCGCTACCGGCGGATGGTCTACCGCCGTCGCTGGCACGCCGCGATGGTCACCGCCAAGCTCGCCGTCTCCTTCGACCGGCACACCGTCCTGCCCGTGCTCAAGCGGGTCCGCTGCGGTGCCGGCGTGGATGTGGTGACGGTGCGGATGGTCACCGGCCAGATCCCCGACGACTTCGCCAAGGTGGCGGAACGCCTCGCCCACACGTTCGGTGTTCGGCAGGTGAAGGCCGCTCCCGGCCCGCGTCCGGACGTGGTGCTGCTGCACCTGTTCCGGGGCGATCCGCTCGCCAAGGTGGTCCGTCCGTTGCCGGTGCCGGCGGTGCCGGAGTTCACCGCCCTGCCCGTGGGTCGGCAGGAGAACGGCGACGGCTACCCGCTGCGCCTGTTCGGCACTCAGGTCCTGGTCGTGGGTGCCACCGGGGCGGGGAAGGGCTCGGTCATCTGGTCCGTGGTCCGCTCCCTGGCCGCCGGGGTCACCTCCGGCCTGGTGCAGATCTGGGGCCTGGACCCCAAGGGCGGGATGGAGCTGGGGATCGGTGCGCCGATGTTCGCCCGGTTCGCCTGCAAGGACTACCCCGCCATGGCCGCACTCATCGAAGAAGCCGCCACCGTCGCTAGGGAGCGGGCGGCCAACCTGCGCGGCCGAACCCGCCAGCACACGCCGACCCAGGATGAGCCGCTGATCGTCCTGGTGATCGATGAGCTGGCGAACCTCACCGCCTACCTGACCGACCGCCAGCTCAAGGACCGCATCAAGGCCGCCCTGTCCATCCTGCTGTCCCAGGGCCGCGCGGTCGGCGTGCATGTGGTGGCGGCGATCCAGGACCCGCGCAAGGAAGTGCTGCCGTTCCGCGACCTGTTCCCCACCCGCATCGGCCTGCGCCTCGCGGAAGCCGCACAGGTCGATCTGGTGCTCGGGGACGGGATGCGCGACCGGGGAGCGCTGTGCGATCGCATCCCGCAGTCCCTGCCCGGCGTCGGGTTCGTCGTCATCGACGGCGACCCCACCCCGATGCGGGTCCGCTTCTCCTACCTGACCGATGACGAGATCCGCGACATGGCCCACACCTACGGCCGGCTCCGCGTGATCGACGGCGAAATCCTGGACGGTGCCGCATGAAGCCTCACCCCACCAACACCCGTGCGGAGCGGGTTGAGGGCCTGGTCCTCGTCGTCATCCTCCTGGTCGTGGCCGGCTTCGCCGGGGCCGCCTCCTTCACCCACGTCAAAGACTGGACCCTCGACAACAGCCTGCCCGGCACCGGCGAATGGTTCGGCTGGGCCAACGCCGTCATCTCCGAACTCGTCCCCGTCGCCGCCCTGCTCACCATCCGCCGACGCCGCCGCACCGGCGGCCCGATCGGCTACCCCATGTTCCTGCTCATGGCCGCTGTTGCGCTGTCCCTGGCCGCGCAGCTCGCCGTCGCCAAACCCGGCCTGTCCGGATGGCTCCTGTCCGCCGTGCCCGCCCTCGCCTTCATCGGCCTGTCCAAACTCGTCCTCACCACCGCACCCGCCCCGGCTGCGCCGCCGGCCGACGAACCGGCACCCGCCCCGGCTCCTGCGCCGGCCGTCGTCCCGGTGCCGGTCCCGCCCGTCGAGCCGATCCGCCCGGCCAGTGCGCCGGCCGTCACCGTGCCGGCTGGCCCGGAACCGGTCGCCCTGGTCCCGGTCGAGCCCGAACCGCCGGCCCCGGTGCCGGCTGCTGCCTTCGCCCGCCGTAACGGCACCCCGCTGACTCGGGAGGTGACCCGATGACCGATCACCTGCTCTCCGGCCTGCTCCTGGTCGCCGGCCTGGCCCTGTTCTGCTTCGACCAGTACCGGCTTTACGCCGTCCGCTATGAGCTGGCCGCCCTGCAACGCGCCGCGCTGCGGGACGGGTTGACCGGCCTGGCCAACCGTGCCGGCCTCGCCGCCGGCTGGACTCAGCTCGCTCCGCTGCGGCCGTGGGTGGCCGTGATCGACCTGGACGGGTTCAAGCCGGTCAACGACACCCACGGCCACGCCGCCGGGGACCACGTCCTCACCACCATCGCCGGCCGCCTCCGCCACGCCCACGGGATCGCCGCCCGGCTCGGTGGAGACGAGTTCGCCGCCCTGCTCCTCGACCCGAACCCGGCCGTAGCTGCCCGCCGGCTCGCCGCCGCGATCGCCGCCCCGATCCGACTGCCCTCCGGGATCTCGGTGTCGGTGACCGCCAGCATCGGGCTCGCGCCCGCCAGTCCCGCCGGCCTCGCCGCCGCCCTAGCCGACGCTGACGCCGCCATGTACCGCGCGAAGACCACCCGCACCGGAGTGGCCATCTTCGACCCCCGGGCAGACGACCACGCCAGCGCCGAACCCCGCCCCGCCCTGCGGGTCCGCGACCTCAACCCGGCGGAGGTGGGCCGATGACTCTCGCTCCGACGCTGCCCGGCCTCGACCCCACCCCCGCCCCGGTGGTGGAACCGCGGCCGGGCTCCCGGGCCGCCCGGATGCTCATGCCCCGCTCCGTCGACGTAGTCAAAGACCTCGCCGCCGACTACGGCGTCTGCACCCGCCCCGTCTCCCTCCGACGCACCGACCTCGACACCGGCCTGACCGAGGTCATCGACATGCCCTGCGGCGCCACGCAGGAAGCCAAGTGCCCCGCCTGCGCGACCCGTGCCCGGCGGCTACGGCAGCAGCAGATCCGCGAGGGCTGGCACCGTACCGACGAACCCGACCCCGGCCCCCGACCCGCCACCGATGAGCAGAAGGCGCTCGTCGTCCTGCGCGCTCACTATGAGTTCGGCCGTGACGAGGCTGCCCGCGCCTCGCAGTGGGATCAGGTCGCGGAACTGGACGACGCCATCGCCGTACTGGAGCAGCACATCACCACTGAAGGCATGCGCGGCCGTCCCGCGCCGCCGCACGCCACCGAGGACCAGGACGACGGCGACGGCAAGCGTCGGGTGCGGTCCACGAAGCGGCGGCAGGATGCCCCGGACCTGCCCCGCCTGCCAGTGGAGAACCGCACCGTCGGGCGGACCTTCGAGGGTCACGGCGGGCAGGTGTTCCGGCCGTCGATGTTCCTCACCCTCACCCTCGGCTCCTACGGCCGCGTCCACACCGACGGCACCCCCGCCGACCCCGACAGCTACGACTACCGGCGGGCTGCCTGGGACGCGGTGCATTTCCCCCGCCTGCTGGATCGGTTCTGGCAGAACATGCGCCGTGCCGTGGGCTGGAACGTCCAGTACGCCGGGGCGGTCGAACCGCAACGCCGGCTTGCCCCTCACGCGCACTTCGCCATCCGGGGCACCATCCCCCGCGCGCTGGTCCGGCAGGTGGCGGCAGCGACCTACCACCAGGTGTGGTGGCCGGCGGTCGACCAGCTGGTCTACGAACCGGGCAACGCGCCACAGTGGAACGCCGACGCCGCCGGCTACACCGACCCGACCACCGGGGAGCTACTGCCGACGTGGGATGACGCCCTGGACCTGATCGACGCCGACCCCGACGCCACGCCGCTACACGTCGCCCGCTTCGGTACCCAGGTCGACGCCAAGGGCGTCCTCGCCGGCACCAAAGACGCTGACCGGTGCGTCGGCTACATCACCAAGTACCTGACCAAGCAGGCCGCCGACTGCCACGCCGTGGCCACCGGCCGGCAACGCGCGCACCTCGAACGACTCTGGCAAGAGCTACGGCACACCCCGTGTTCGGAGCGGTGCGCCAACTGGCTGCTCTACGGCATCCAACCCAAAAAAGCCCGGCCCGGCCTCAAGCCGGGCAACTGCAAGAACAAGGTCCACAAACGGGAAACCCTCGGCATCGGCGGCCGACGGGTGCTCATCTCCCGCCAGTGGTCCGGTAAGACCCTGGCCGACCACCGCGCCGACCGGCGGGAATGGGTCAAGGCCCTGCTCGGCGTCACCACCGACGCCACCACCGCCCCAGCCGGCAGCGAGCAACGACACGCCTGGGAACTCGCCAAACCCACCGACCCGGACGTGCCACCCCTCGGCCACCGGGTCCTACGCGCCATCTCCGAACGCATCCAATGGCGGGCACAACTCGACGCCGCCAGACGCGCCACCGACCCGCCCGATGTTTCGGCAACCACGGCCACGAACGCGACCGGGAAGGAGGCCACCGCGTGGAGCAGCTGCTGACCGTCAAACAAGCCGCCGCCCGCCTCGGCACCACCGAACGATTCCCCCGCCGGCTCATCGCCGAACGGCGCATCCGCTACATCAAGCTCGGCGGCCACCACGTCCGCATCCCCGAAACCGCCTTGGCCGAGTTCATTGCCGCCGGGATGGTCGAACCCATGCGGCAACTGACCTGGCGCGACGGCCGGGTGGTGGCCTGATGCCGGCCGGGAAGAAGCGCCGCTTCGGCCGCGTTCGGCAACTGCCCTCCGGACGCTGGCAGGCTCGCTACCGGGGACCAGATGGACAGGACCACGCCGCGCCCCGGACCTTCGCCACCGAGCGGGAGGCGGAACGTTTCCTGGCCTTAGTCGAGGCCGACATTGCCCGTGATCGGTGGGTGCTTCCCGACGCTCGGCGGACGACGGTTGGGGAGTGGGCGGAGCAGTGGTTTGTCTCGGCAAATCGGTCGTGGAAGCCGAAGACGCGCCACACCTACCGGTCGGTCCTGGATCGGATCGTGTTGCCAGCGTTCGGTGCCATGCCGCTGACCTCGCTGCGTCCCATCATGGTGGCTCGGTGGGTCGGTGAGCTGTCCGACCGCCTCAGCGCGTCGCAGGTGCGGCAGGCGTACCGGCTGCTGGCGCAGATCATGCGTGCCGCTGTCGACAACGAGATCATCGGGTCGAACCCGTGCCGGTCGGTGCGGCTGCCTCGGCTGCCTGAGTCTGATCCGGCCATCCTCACCGTCGCCCAGGTAGACAAGCTTGCCGCTGTCTGCGACCTTCCCGACCGCGTCCTGGTGCTGCTGCTGGCCTACGGTGGCCTGCGGATCGGGGAAGCTCTGGCGCTGCGTCGTCGCCATGTCGACATTGGGGCGGGTCGAGTGACTGTCGCACACTCGGTCGCGCAGTTGCCCGGTGGCCCGGTCATCGATACGCCGAAGAACCACCAGCGGCGGGAACTGGCGGTGCCCGCGTTCGTGGTGGAGCTGCTTCGGCAACACCTGGTGACGCTGCCCGATGGGCCGGACGTGTTTGTCTTCCCCGGTCGGCAATCGCACACCAGAGAGCGGCAGCAGAGCTATTACGGGTTCCGTCGTCGGTTCGTCGTCGCGGCGCGGTCGGCTGGGCTCGGCGACGTGACTCCGCATGACCTGCGGGCCACTCACGCGAGCTGGGTCGCGGACTCCCATGGCGTCCTGGTGGCGGCTCGTCGGCTCGGGCACGCCAACGCCAGCGTCACGACTCGTCACTACGCCCGTGCGATGGACGGGCGAGACGCTGAGGTCGCTGAGCACCTAGACGCGAGTCGGTCGAAGGTAGCGAAGCGATCGGGCACGCAGCGGGCACGCAAGCCCCGGAAGGCAGAACAGTGATCGGTGATCAAGGCTGTGACCTGGTGCCCCCGGCAGGATTCGAACCTGCGACACACGGTTTAGGAAACCGATGCTCTATCCCCTGAGCTACGAGGGCGCGAGGGCACAGTCTAGCGACCTGGGGGTTCACCTGGGGTGGCAGGGAGTGGCCCACGTTCACCCACGTCACCCGCACCCCTGTTCTCCCAGCCCAGACCACAGCTCGAGTCTCCATGTGACTCCGGTTGATCTTGGTGGGCAGGGTGGAGTGGCCGGCGCGATCGGGTTGGCGTCGGCGGAGAGCGGTCTGGTTCAGGCTGCGGCGCGGATGGCTGATGCTGGTCGACTGAAGGTCTTGCGGTCACGGACAAGCGCCCAGAGGACGTCGACGCGTCGTCGCGCGAGGGCAAGGATGGCTTGGCGGTGGTTCTTGCCTTCGGCGCGCTTCTTCTCGTAATAGGCACGCGACGTGGGGCATTCCCTGGCGGCGGTGAACGCGGCCATCCACAGAATGTGTCGCAGCCTGCGGTGGTATCGGCGAGGCGGCCGATGGTTCCCGGAAACTGTTCCCGAGTCGCGGGAGACAGGCGCCAAGCCGGCGTGGGCAGCGAGTTTGGCGGGGCTGTCGTACTCGGTCATGCCGGCGGTGTGGACGAGCAGTTCGGCGGTGAGCAGGGCGCCCATGCCGGGCAGACTCCCGATGATCGGCGCAAGCGGGTGCTGATCAAGCTGATCGGCGATGAGGTCGTCGACAGCGGCGATGCGTTGTTCGAGGGCGAGGATCTCGGTGGCCATCTGCCCGACCACCACGGCGGCGGCGCGTTGGCCGGGCAGGGTGACGCTCTGCTGCCGTGCGGCGGCGACCATCGCCTCGGCGACCTGGACGGCGTTCTTGACGTGGCCGCGCCGTAGCAGGGCGGTGATCCGGTCGACGCCGGCATGCCGGATCGCGGCCGGTGTCTGCCAGCACGCCAGGACCATCATCGGGCCCTTCCGGCTCAGGTCCACAACCCGCTCAAGGGCGGGACTGATCCCGGTGAGCAATTCCTGCAACCGGAACAGCGTCGCGACACGCTGCCCGACGAGATCGGCGCGGTAGCCCGTCAGCACGGTCAGTTCGGCGAGGAGCCGGTCGGAGGGTTCCAGGATGGGGATGTCGGTGCGCATGCGGATGGTCTGGGCGATGACCACCGCGTCGCGGGCGCCGGCCTTGTTCTCTCCGGCGAACGCGGCGGCCATGTGGAAAGCAACGGTGCCGGAGACGTACCGGATCTGGACCTGCCGGCGCCAGAGCAGGGTCAGCAGCAGGGCGGACAGGCCGGTGGTGACGTCGACCGCCCAGCAGACCGGCCGGCCGTGCGTCGACACCTCGGCCATGACGGTGAGCAGGGCGGTTTCGTCGTTGGCGACCCGGCGGGAGTAGACCAACCGGCCGTCGCCGTCGACAGCGGCCACGTGGTGGTGGGTCTTGCCGATGTCCACGCCGATCCACAGCTTCGCCACCCTCGCGCTCCCCTTCGTTGATGAGATCTCTCTGTTGCGTTCTCGTCTGCGGGTTCGGGTTTGCCGGCACCTTCTAGCGATGCGAACGCGGGTCGCGGGTCTCCATCAGCGGTCTACCGAATCTCGCAGACGACGAAGCGGCGGGTGGCATCTCCTACCGTCAGCCAGGCGATCTCGGCGAAACACACGCAGCCATACCCACCGCCTCCGGGCTTCAGGGTCTACGGCCAGCAGGGCCGCGCCCGTTTAACCAACCCGCCCGCGAGGCGGGAATGAGTGGCACCTCGAAGCTCAGCCACAGGCACGGCGGAACACACACAGCCATCCCCACCCCGGCCCTGCGGGCACGGCAGCCCCAGCCTGCCGCCGTCGCTGGCAGACGCCCCGGACGCCATGTGCGAGAACCGGGGAGCATCAGCGCTCCATCGAGCGCGGGGAAGGCGTACGGCGTGACTGCCCATAACGGGGGCGCGGGACCGCCGTTCCGCGACCGGCCTGATTCCCACGCCAGACGTCGCTGCAGCGGCTTGAATGGCGGTGTGCAGGTCAGCAAGGACGGGCGGAGTTGGCGCATCGGCACCGCCGCCGACGTGGGTTGGATCGCTGGTCACACCACTGCCGGTGTGTCAATCACCACCGCCATCCCGCCGATCTTCGACGCCTACGCCACCACGTACCAGGCCGACGACGTCAGCGCCGCCGCCTACGAGCACGCCCTGGTCGAGGACCTCATCACGCACACCTCCGACCAGCCGTGGTGGCTGGCCTACCTCGACACCGGCGCCCACGACGTCGTCTTCCCCCGCGCTCCGAGGGTGTCGCTCTACTGGAACTGGCCGTACGTACTGGTCGAGGCCGGCCCCGAGCAGGCCCTGACCTGGCGCACTGGTGGTCACATACGTCACGCGCACGGAGCGCTACCCGATCTGTTCTTCCCCGCCGACCGGTCATGGCTGGTCTCCGCGCTCTGGGACGACACCTGGACCTGCGTCGGCGGCCCGGCACCACTGATCCACACCCTCGAACACGACCCGGTGGCCAACGCCCGCCAGGTCCGACCCGGCGAGGACGCCCTGCCACCGGGGCTGACCCGCGAGTGACGACCCGACGCCGCGGTCAGCCTCCGACGGCGGCTACCCTCGCCACTTCTCGGCGGGCCGGCAGCCGCTGGTCGGATTGCCGTAGATCCGCTTCCCGTCCGGACCCGCGTAGCAGTACTTGGACCAGGCGGGGCGATCGCCGGCACCGTGTTCCCACCGGGAGACGCGAGCACGGCCATCGCTCGCCGCCGTCGGACGGGTGAGCTGGTCCCCCCGGCGGGTGATTCTGAGCAGCTGCTGACCTTGGTGGCCACCGAGCCGCCGCACACGTACAAGATTTGCCACCGCCACAGTTTCGTGCGGGGCGCGTTGGCGATGCGGCGGTGTCCTGCTGCACTGTGCGGGCTCATCCGGTCGTGGCGGTGACCGTGTGTCCGAGGGTCCGCAGCATGCGGCGGAACTGCGGTTCGTGTTCGGCAGCCACGGCGAGGTGCCGGTCGCCGACGAGGGTGCACAGGCGGCGGAGTTTCGGGTCGCGGGCGATGAGGGTCGCGAGTGGGGCGTCGGCGCATTCGATGAGGCGGACGAGGCCGAGGTCGCGGATCCTCGTGGCTCGGGTGGTCACGTCGTTGACCAGGACGGTCAAGGCTTCCGGCAGGTTGGGCGTTGTTCGGTCAGCGAGGAAGGTGACGAATGGGCCGAGCTGTCGGCCGGTTTCGATCGCAGTGAGGAGCGTGTCGGCGCGGATCGTCCAGACCCGGTCGCTGGTGCGTTCCGCGTGGGCGTCGAGGATGAGCCGGTCAGCGGCGGTGGGGTCGCCGACGGCGACGATGTCCAGGGTGGAGAGGACCTTGAGGGTCCGCTCCGGCACCGCAGCGTTGTCCACCGGCTGGTAGTCGTCGGCTAGGCCGAGGGCGTGGGCGCCGAGTCGGTTGAGGCGGATGGCGAGGAGGCCGTCGTAGCGGCTGAGGTAGTCGAGGTCGTCGGCGCCCCAGTTGTCGTGGTAGTCGGTGCGGGCACCGGCGGGGTCGGTGTACTCGATGTCGATGAGGCCGAGCGTCGCCGCGTACTCGAACAGTACGGCGAGGGTGTAGCGGCCTTCGAGGATCGGCCAGTCCGCGAATCCGCTGTAGCCGAGGCTGCCGTACTGGGGGTCGACGAGGTACAGCTTCCACAGTCCGCGTTCGCTGCGGGCGACGGTCGGAGAGGTTTCCCTTTTGCGGCGCATGGTGGAGAACAGGTCGTCGATGGTGATCCACTCGTCCTGCGGGCAGGCGGCGAGGGCGGTGGCGACGGCCTTGCGGCGGTTCTTGGCTGAGGTGAGGACGTTCGCGGCGCGCTGGCCTTTGATCTCGTCGATTCGGTTGAACTCGTCGAGGACGGTGGTGGTGACCCAGGATCGCCAGAGCCGTCGGACCGTCGCGGCGGCCGGCTTGGCCAGGGCGGCGCGTCCCCGGTCGGTGAGCTGCAGCCGGGTGCCGGCGAGTTCGGCCAGCCCGCCGGCCTGGAGGATCAGCGGCCACGCGAACGCCGCGATCGGCTCGTCGGGGTAGAAGTCGCCGCCCTCGAGTACGTCGGCGGTGGCGGCGACGGTGGTGGCCGCGGGCCGCCGGGTCGTCTGGCTACACCGGAGCCGACCGGTGGCCACGAGGTGCAGCACGGCGTGCAGGTTGGTCTGGGCGGACGCGGCAGTCGCCCGGATCTGTTCAGGCATCCAGACCTGCCAGGTCGAGGCGTTCGAGCAGGCTGGGCTTGCGGGCGTGCACCGCCCGTAGCTCGGCCAGCCGGTCTCGGAACGATGTGACGTCCCCGTCGCATACCCCGAGATCCCGCAGGTCGACGAGGAGTTGAACTGCGGTGTCGTACTCACGCGGCTTCTTTGTGGCAATCAAGACGTCCACCCGCTGCCATGCGGCGGGTTGGTCGACCGCGAGGGCGTCGAGGTGCCGCTGCCGGGCTGCGGCGGCGGACCGTTCCCGGCGTATCCGGTCGCGTTCGCGCTGCTCGGCGTCCCGTCGTTCCCGTTCGGCGCGCAGGTCCGCGGCGGTGGCGAGCAGTTCCTCGGCGGTGCGGGCGGCTGCCGGGGTGGGGGTATCGGTACGGTGTGCGTCGCGGTACCGGCGCAGCAATTGGCTGCGTAGGTGGCTGTCGCCGCCGGTGATCAGGTTGGCCAGAATGGCGTCCTTGTCCCGGACGGGCAGCCCGACGACCCAGGTGCGCAGTTGCGTAGGGGTCGGTTCGCCGGAGGCGGCCGGCACCGACCTCGCCGCCGCAGCCGCGATCAGGTCGGGGTCGATGCGCAGGAACTCGGCGACGGCGGTGAGAGGCGCGTCGAGGCTGCCCAGTCCGGCTGGGACGGGCGGTTCGGGCTCGTCGTCGACGATGTCCTCCGACTGTACGCAGCGGAGCCAGCCCAGGTACAGCAGGCGTAGGTCACCGGCGGCGAGGCCGGCGCGGACCGGGATGATGGAGGGAAGCAGGCCGTGACCGTCGACGTCCCACTCGTAGCTGCCGTCTTCGTCCTCGTCATGGAGGTCGATGATGACGTGCTTGCCGGCGGTCCTGGCAGACGCGCTGTCGCCCTGGCAGTAGCGGGCGATCGTGGCGGAGTCGAGCACGTGTTTCGGTAGCCGCAGCATGAGCTGGCGGGTGCCCCAGTTCGCCAGGTACAGGTGCGCGTCGAAGTATCGTTCCATCAGCTTGCGCGGGTCGCCCTTGAAGGCGCCCCACTGATAGGTGTTGACGAAGCTGGTGGCGGTGATGTCGGCCCGGGTGGACAGCGACCGCAGTTCGGCCTGCTCCCGGCTGGTGAGGGGCCGGTCGACGGCGGTGAATTCGTAGTATTGGTACTCGCTCACCGTGGCCTACCTTCCGGCCCAGTGCCGGTAGGCGTCGATCCACGCGGTGCCGTCCGGTGGCGGGGTGGGGAGCGGTAGGTCGAGTAGATCAATCTTCTGCCGGTGGTGGCCTCGGGCGCAGACCGCGACGATGGTGTCCGCGGTCAGGTCGATCTTCCGCACGGTGACCTCGACGCCGAGGACGGTGGTGGTGAACGGCACCGCCAGGCGCTCGTCGATCATGGTGAAGAGGCCGGTGAGCTGTTCGTCGTCGCCGTATGCGTCGATGGTGGCTTCCTCGATCATCGCCTCCAGCGCGGCGTTTCCCTTCGATGCCATCGGCGGAGGATATCGGACCGGTGTCAGGGGTGTTCGGCGCCCGATGCGCGAGGATGGTCGGCGTGGGTTCGGTGGACGAGTTCGTCGATCTTCGGCGGGAGGTGGAGCGGTTACGGGCGGAGAACACCCGGCTGGCGCGTCTGCTGGAGCTGCGCGGCCAGGACACGACTGCGGCGCCGGAGCAGTTGTCCGCGCCGGTTGAGCCGCCGGGGCTGGTCACCATGGCTTCACCGACCCGGGACAAGCTGGCGTTGTTCGCTGACCGGTTCCGGGCCCGGGTCGACGTGTACGCCGTGCGGTGGGAAAACGTCCGTACCGGCGCCGCCGGGTGGATGGCCGCGGTCGCCGGTGGTTGGCGTAAAGGTATGGACCGGCGGGGTGCCACCGACCTGCCCCGGACGATGGAGGTCGTCGCGGCGCACCTGGTCGGCGACGTGTTCATGGGCCTGTATCCGCTGATGCCCGGCAACACCTGCCACTTTGTCGTGGCCGATTTCGACGGGCCGACGGCGATGCTCGACGCCCTCGCCTACGTGAAGGCGGCGAGGGCCAGCTCGGTGCCGGCCGCGTTGGAGATCTCCCAGTCAGGCCGTGGCGCCCACGGTCACCGCGACCGAGCCTGACGGGACCATGCTCGCCGAGCTGCGGAAGCACGTGCCAGCAGGTGCCAAGACCGTGCAAGCCGCGTTCGAGGACCTGCGACCAGGCGAGCGCCACGGGCTGATTTTTGCGGCGGCGGCGCTGCATTGGACGAACCCGGAGGGTCGGTGGTCACGCGTGACCGCGCTCTTGGAGCCGGGTGGCGTGTTTGCTTCGTTCGGTGGGCCGGTCCAGCTGGCTGACCCGGCTGTGGAGGACGCTGTTCGCGCGGCCCGGGCACCGTTCTTGGAGAGCGACGAGGTTCCGTCCGCCGATGGGACGCCTCGGGGACATGACATGCAGTGGCCGGGTACGGAGCTCCAACGATCTGAGTGGTTCACGGATGTTCAGCAGTCCGTGATCGAACGGCGCTCAACGATGAGTTCCCGCGACTACGTTGGCCTTCTCTCGACCATCTCGGCCTATCTCGAATTGCCTACCTCTGAACAAGAACAGGTATACAGCCGCATCCTGCAGGCCGTGCCTGAGAGGGTCGAGATTGCCGCCGACATCATCGTCCATCTCGCGCGTCGGCGCTGCGAGCAGTAGTGCCTCGCCAATCAGATGTCCGCCCCTGCCGACGGCAACCGGACATGCCGTGACGCGCACGGCGACTCGATCACCAAGTCACCCTCAGTAATCGGATCTCGACGTCGACCCTGTCGGCCACCGCGCCGAACGAGTTCGACCTTCACGGTCGACGGCCGCAGATCGAACATCAAGGCCCCCGCGTATCGAACATGGGCGACAGACTCCGCGCCCTGCCAGTCGGTGCCTTGTGGCAGGGGGTGGCCCGCGACGATGCCACCTGGCACGTTCGTTGACGGCGGTTACCGCTGCCACACCTCAGCGGGTAGGCAGTCGGCCGCCGGCTTGCCGTAGACCGGCTTCCCGGTCGGTGTGGTGTAGCAGTGGGCGAGTTGGTCCTCGGCTTGAAACAGCGGACGCCGGTCGATTTCCACGCCCCGGTCGTCGTAGCTGACCAGTTCGGGTCCGTCGTCGATCTTGAGGCGAGCACCGGTGGTCATCAGGCCGAACGCCCCGCCGGAGAGGCGCGCGACCGTGGTACGGCCATCACCGTGGTCGAGCACCAGTCGGGCGACACGTCCGCTGACTCGGCCGCTGACGCTGACCTCCCCGCCGCCGGCCTCGGTAGACGTCAGCAGGAGTCTCTGCACGGGACCGGGCAGCCAGCTACCGTGCGGCCATGGGTCGGTTGCGACCCCGCCGGACGGTTCCCGGCTCGGCCCGGCTGACCGCAGGTCACACGTGGCGTAGCCAACGTCGTTCATGAACAGCACGAGTGCGCGGTCACCGCGTTCCGTCGCTACCGCGAGATCGGCCAGGGAGAGCTCGCCCTCGGCCCGCCCGGCCGCCTCGTCGTGGGCGTACCACCTGAGACATTGCTCGGCCGCCGCGCGCAGCGTGGGTGACAGCTCGCCGGGTCCCATCGCCAGCACCTGGACGTCCTGGCCGGCCGGCCGGTTCCACACGGCCGCCGCCACGCCGGACGCCGCGACCAGCACGACCAGCGCGGCCATCGCGACCCTCAGACGTGGCCGGGCTGGACGACGGCCTGTCGCGCGGAGGAGATGCGCTCGCATCGTGCCCGCTGTTGCCGTCGGCAGGTTCCGCTCCGCGGGTGGGTCAAGGATCTTGTTCACCGAGTCTCCTCCTTGATCTCTTCGGGCATCAGGCGGGCCAGGCGGCTGCGGGCCCGGCTGACCCGGGATCGCACCGCCACCTCGCTGATCCCCAGCACCACCGCCGCGTCCGGGTACGAGACGCCCGACCACAGACACAACGCCACCGCCTCTCGCTCGGCTGGCGAGAGTCGGCGCACGACCGCCAGGATCTGGGCCATTCGCCGCTCGTCGTCCAGCCGGGCGGCCACCTCTTCGGCAAGATCACCGTCGTTGTGCCGTTCGGGCGGCAGCCGGCGCAGCAACGCCAGCCACCGGCGGGCCGACCGCCACTCCGAGCGCACCGCGTTGGTCGCCACCACCAGCAACCAGGGCAGCGCCGAACCCTCCACCAGGCGGGCATCGCCACGCCGGCGCCAGGCGACCAGAAAGGTCGCCTGCGTGACATCCTCGGCCGTCGACCACGACCCGGTCAGTCGGAACGCATGGTTGTAGACCGCGCGGGAGTACCGGTCGAAGAGCCGTCCGAATGCCGTCTGGTCACCAGCGGTGATCGACGACCAGAGCTCCTCGTCCGACGGCCGTGCCTGATGCGTCACACCACACTATGGCCGCCGAGGACGTTCCTGTTGCAGCTCAAGGCTTAGAGCGACCGGCAACAGCGGAACAGGCGGCCACCGACATTCGCCTGGGTTCACTAGGCTGCACGAATGGCAGCGTGTCCCGAGCTGACCAGGCCGCTCCCCCAGGCGGGGCGCGGTCACGGTCTCTCCGGGGCAACCCCGGGGACGCAACTATCACCCAGGCACCACACCACAGGTGCGTCGGCACGCTCCGCGAGCCTGTGCACCCGTACGGCCGGGCATCGTCGGGACACGCTGCCCCCACCCGCTGGACGGCCGTGACCACCGTCCACGCTCTCGCCACCGCGCTGGCCGACGCGTTCCTCGCCGAGGACAGCTGGCGTCGGCCGGATCTGGTACACCGCGGCGGACTCGTCCTCGGGGCCCGGCGGCGGTGGCTGTGGCCGGTCGCCGACGCGGTCCTGGTCGCCTACCCGCGCCCACCGCGCGACCGACCCCGCGAGTTCGCCGCCTTCCTCACCACCCTCGACCCGCTGCGCGGCGCGATCTCCGCCGGCCGCCGGCAAGGGCGGCCGATCGTCATCCGCGCCCGGCCCGTGGTGACGACCCGCACCGTCCGCCGCGCCTGGCACACCCCGCTCATCGACGACGTCGGCGCCCTCGCCGCGCTACTGCGGCTGAGCGTCGAACACCTCGACTGGTACGCCGACCGGCGCGCCATGAACCGCCGCGCCGACGACCAGCGGCTGCACCACTACCGCTGCCGATGGACCGATCACGGACGACTCATCGAAGCACCCAAACCCCGACTCCGTGCCCTGCAACGACGGCTCCTCGTGGAGGTT
The DNA here is from genome assembly GCF_040682255.1 of Micromonospora sp. NPDC051296. NCBI lineage: Bacteria > Bacillati > Actinomycetota > Actinomycetes > Micromonosporales > Micromonosporaceae > Micromonospora > Micromonospora sp. NPDC051296. The sequence goes on from NZ_JBFBAO010000040.1 coordinate 26,522, forward strand.
CTGGGCCCGATCCCGGTGCACCCCGCGGCGCACGGCTTCGTGCCTGGCCGCTCCGCGCACACCTTCGCCGCCGCTCACGCCGGCCAACCGGTGGTCGTCCGGGTCGATCTGCTCGCCTTCTTCAGCAGCGTCCCGGCCGCCCGGGTGTACGGGCTGTTCCGCACCGCCGGCTACCCCGAACCGGTCGCGCACACTCTCACCGGACTCTGCACCACCCGCACCCCGCCCAGCGTCCTGCGCCACGCGCCCAGCGACGTGCCGCACCGGTCGGCCCGACTCGCGGCGCTGCGCGCCGGGCACCTGCCCCAGGGTGCGCCCACCTCACCCGCGCTGGCGAACCTGTGTGCGTACCGCCTCGACCGCCGCCTCGCCGGTCTCGCCGACGCCTACGCGGCGACCTACACCCGGTACGCGGACGACCTCGCCTTCTCCGGCGATCTCACCGCCCACAGCACCAGCAGCCTGATCACCGCCGTCCGGGAGATCGTGCGGGATGAGGGCTTCCGGATCCATCCCGACAAGACCCGGGTCCGCAGTCGGGCCGACCGGCAACTGCTCGCCGGACTCGTCGTCAACGATCGGCCCACCGTGCCTCGCGACGAGTACGACCGGCTCCGTGCCATCCTCCACAACGCCGCCCGCACCGGGCTCGACGCGCAGAACCGCACCGGCCACCCGGCCTTCGCCGACCACCTCGCCGGACGGGTCGCCTGGGTCGGTCACCAGCATCCGGCCCGCGCCGCCAAGCTGGCCGCGTTGCTGGCCGAGGCGCTCGCGGCCCGGTGATCTGCCCGCACGGCACAGCCCGGCAGTCGCGCCGCACCGGCTCGAAATCCGGCCAGGGGTAAGGCAGCCGGCCTCCACGAAGGGGTGCCATCACATCGGGGGCGCCGGCGGCTCCGGTGGCTTGCCCCGTGCCCGCCGCGCGTCGACGAGGGCCACACCGGTCAGGACGACCGCAGCGCCGCTCAGGACGGCCAGCGGCGGCGCCCGGAGCAGCGCGGGGATGAGCGCCAGCAGCAGGCCGATGGCGACAATTCGAGACGGGGAGACCCGGTTGAACACCTCGTACTCGAACCGGGACCGGCCCACCATGTAGAGCGCCGGGCCGCCGAGGATCACCGCGAGCCAGGCGAACGGGGTGAATCCGGTGGGCTGGGCGATCACCAGCTCGAAGCCGATCGCGGTGGTGATCACACCGGTGATGATGAGCAGGTGCGAGTCGGCGGCGGACGTGCCGATGTGGGCCGGTCGACGGCTCTGCCGGACCGCCTCGGCAAAGATCTGGCCGGCCCGGTAGAAGTAGATCCGCCAGATCAGGACGGACACGGCGAGGGTCACCGCAAAGGCGACGGTCGGCGCCGGATTTCGATTACCGGTGGCATAGGTGAGGCCGGTGACCAGCACCGCCTCGCCGAGGGCCACGAGGAAGAACTGCTGGTAGCGCTCGGCCAGATGCTCACCGGCGATGGACCAGGTGTGCGGGGCCGAGCGGCCGAGGCCCGGCACCGGCCACCCGAATCGGTTGGCCAGATATTCGATGGCCAGCGCCGGCAGCCAGAAGAGAAGTCGAGCCCCGGACCACGCGAAGAGGAGGCCGAGTACCCACAGCACCGCCGTCGCCGAGTAGGTGATGAATATCCGCAGCTCGAGCCGCTGCTGTTCATGGCCACGTAGCGCGATCGCGAGTAACAGGGATCTGCTGAGCTGCGCGATCAGATAGCCGGCCACGAACGCCACCGCGTTGACGCTGAAGGCGCGCGGGATGGCCACCCCCATCACCATGCTGGCCACCAGCGCGATCAGCACGGTGGACTGCACGATGGGTTGATAGGGGTCGTAACGGCTGGTGGTCCAGGCGCTCCCGTGCCAGACCGACCAGAGGGCGAGCACCAGGAACAGGGTCTTGGTGGCACCGGCGAAGACCACCTCGGGCTGGTGGATGGCCGCCCTGCCGGTAAGGTCCTCCACCGCTCGGGCCACCACCCGGGTCAGCGCGAAGACGAACACCAGATCGAAGAAGAGCTCCAGGAACGACGCCCGTCGCGTCGCCTCGCCCTTGTGCAGGAGCATGCTCGGATCTCGCGGCAACATGGTCCACCCGTCCGCGGGGTGCGGCCACCCCACTCAGGCAGTCTTAGCCCAATCCCCGGCCCGACGCGCCCACAACCGGCCGGTCCCAGCCCTGACCGTGCCACCTCACAGGGTCGGCGGCTATCCGGGTACAGCCAGCTGACCCCGGCCGGACCGGTGTGCAATACCCCCAGGGGGTATATGGTGTTGGCGAGGAGGCGATGAGATGTCCAACGACGCCCATCACCACGGCAGCAACCCGCCCACCGGCACCGGCCCGCACCAGGACAAGCACGCCGGGCACGGTGGACACGACAAACACGCGGGGCACGATCCGGAGGCGTTCCGCCGCAAGTTCTGGTTGAGCCTGGCGCTGACCGTGCCGATCGTGGTCACCAGCCACATGGTGATGGACTGGTTCGGCTATCGGCTGGAGTTCCCCGGGATCGACCTGGTGGGTCCGGTGCTGGGCACGGTGGTGTTCGGCTACGGCGGCTGGCCGTTTCTCCAGGGCGCGGTACGCGAGATCCGGGACCGCGCGCCCGGGATGATGCTGCTGATCGCGATGGCGATCAGCGTCGCCTACGTCGCGTCGCTGGCCACCGCGTTCGGCGCGTTCGACCTGGACTTCTGGTGGGAACTGGCCGCGCTGGTCACGATCATGCTGCTCGGGCACTGGCAGGAGATGAAGGCGATCGGCCAGGCCCGGGGGGCCTTGTCGGCGCTGGCCGCGTTGTTGCCCGACGATGCCGAACGGCTCGGCCCGGACGGTGGGCCGGAGCGGGTGCCGGTGGCCGACCTGCGCGTCGGTGACCTGGTCCTGGTGCGGCCGGGTGGGCGGGTCCCGGCGGACGGGCAGATCGTCGACGGCCAGGCCGAGCTGGACGAATCCATGATCACGGGCGAGTCGCGGCCGGTGTCCCGCTCGACCGGCGATCGGGTGGTGGCCGGCACGGTGGCCACCGACGCGGCGCTCCGGGTCCGGATCGAGGCGGTGGGCGACGACACCGCGCTGGCCGGCATCCAGCGGCTGGTGGCGCAGGCGCAGCAGTCCAGCGGCCGGGCGCAGGTGCTGGCGGACCGGTTCGCCGCCTGGCTGTTCTACATCGCCACCGTCACCGCCGTGGTCACCCTGGTGGTGTGGTCCACGCTGGGCAACCTGAACGAGGCGGTGGTACGCACCGTGAC
>NZ_JBFBAO010000041.1:0-29633 GCF_040682255.1 Micromonospora sp. NPDC051296
CCCCCGCGGTCCGCTTCGAACGGGCCTCGAAGTACCGGCCGGCGAGGATGAACGTGGTCACCCCGGCCGCCGCCTCCAGGTAGATGTTTCCCGCGCCGTCGCTGCGGCCGATGTCGAAGCTGAACGGGTGGGTCATTCCCGGCGAACCGGCGCTGCCGAGGAACAGGGCCCACAGCGACCAGCCGAATGCGGCCAGCGTGCCCACCGAGACCAGGGTGTCCATGGTCGCGGCGCCGTGCCGCAGGTTGACCAGCGCGGCCCGGTGGAACGGCAGCCCGCCGTAGACCACGACCGGGGCGGCCAGGGCCAGCGACAGCCACTGCCAATAGGTGAACTGCCACGCCGGCACCATGGCCAGCGCGATCACCGGCACGCTCAGCACCACCGAAACCCACAACCGGGTACGCAGGGCGCGCAGCTCGTCCACCGGCTCGGCGGCGGCTGCCGGTGCCGTCGGAGTGGGCGGCGGTGGCACGGCGGCGTGGTAGCCGGTCTTCTCCACCGTGGCGATCAGGTCGTCCGGGGTGACCGAGTCGCCGTACGAGACGGTCGCCTTCTCGGTGGCGTAGTTGACGGTGGCCTGCACCCCGTCCAACCGGTTCAGCTTCTTCTCGATCCGGGCGGCGCAGGAGGCGCAGGTCATGCCGCCGATGGCCAGCTCGATCACATTCGCTGCCGTCGGCAGGGGTCTACTCGTGGTCATTGGCTGATCCCGTCAGTTGTGCTCGTGTCCGGGTGCGCCGTGCCCGTCGTCGGGTGCGGTCCCGGGGGGCACCGGCACGCTGCCCGGGTCGCCGACGTGCACCGTGAACTCGGCGGTGCGCACCACCCCGCCGTGCCGGAAGTCGAGGTAGAGCCGGTACGCGCCGGCCGAGGGGAACTCGGCCGCGAAGGTCACCTGGGGGCCGGGTGCCGTCCGCCCGTCGCCCGGGGCGCCCTCCGGATGCACGTGCAGGTATGCGAGGTCGCCCTGCCGCAACGCGACCAGGTGACCGTACGCACCCAGGTACGGCTCCAGGTCGGTGACCGGTACGCCGTCGCGGCTGACGGTCAGCGCCAGCGTCGCGGTGTGACCGGGCTGCGGCGCGCCGTCGAGGGTGACCGTGTAGCCGTCGACCGTGGTGCTGCTCGCCGGGGCGGGCAGCGGTCGCTCGGTCAGGTCGCCGGGGACGGTCACGTCGACGCCGAGCGTCAGTGGCTCGGCGCCGGTCGGGGTGAAGTCGGCGAACGCCCGCCACACGCCGGGACCGCCCAGCGGCGAGGCGACCCGCCAGCTGCCGTCGGCGGCCAGCTCCGGGTGCACGTGCCGGAAGCCGGAGAGGTCGCGCCGGGCCACGATTAGGTGCATCCGCTTGTCGTGGGCCACGTCGTACCTGGTCACCGGGTCGCCGTCGGGCCCGATGATCCGGAAGGCGAACTCGCCCTCGGGCGCCTGGACCGGTAGCAGGGTGTAGCCGCGGTCGGAGACGAGCAGTCCACCGGGCAGATGCCCGGCCGCCCCGTCGTCCTGCCCGGAGGCGTTGCCGTGCCCGGCCGCTCCGTCGTCGTGTCCTGGCGCGGGTTCGTGCTCGGGCGCGGCGGAGCCGTTGTCGCTGTGACTGTCCGGGTCGTGGCCGGTGGCGACGACCGGGGCGACGGGACCGGTCACCTGACCGACCCCGTACGCCGTCCCGAACACCGCCGCGAGACCGAGCGCGAAGCCGCTCAGCTTCGTCGCTGTGTTCATCGTGGCACCTCGGTTTCCCCGCCCGTCGCCGTCAGGCGCCGGCCAGCTCGTATCCGGCTTCGTCGACGGCCGCACGCACCGCGGCGTCGTCCAACGGCTGGTCGCTGTTGACGGTGACCCGGCCGGCGGCCAGGTCGACCTGGACCTCGTTGACACCCGGGATCGCACCGACCTCGGCGCTGACCGCACTGACGCAGTGCCCGCAGGTCATGCCCTGCACCTGGTAAGTCGTGGTGACCATAGAACTCTCCTCTCCACGCCCCGCCCGGGGGCCGAGCACGCTTCGAAATACCCGCCGGGGGTATCCCTTGGCTGACCGTACCATACCCCCTGGGGGTAGGTTATTCTCGTGACATGACCACACCTGCGCCGATCCGCGGCTACACCGCCAGCAAGGACCAGCTGCTCGCCCGGCTGCGCCGCGTCGAGGGTCAGGTACGCGGCATCGAGAAGATGGTCGACGACGATCGCTACTGCATCGACGTGCTCACCCAGATCTCCGCCATCCAGGCCGCGCTGGACAAGGTCGCCCTCGGGCTGCTCGACGGGCACGCCCGGCACTGCATGCATGAAGGTGCCGCGGAAGGCCGCGCCGACGAGATGGCCACCGAGATGATGGCCGCCGTCGGCCGCCTGATGAAGCGCGGCTGACGCCGGAGGTGTCGCGAACCGCCGACACACGCTCGCGAACTGCGTTTTGATGTCGGGCTGGCTACGATTCGCAAACGATGGCCAGCCGAAATCCGTGCCTCCCGGCCCGCACCCGCCGTCGGGCGTATGGCCCCGCCGCTCTCCGGCGGCCATCGAGAGTCGACCCAGGGCTCACGGTGCGCAGTCACCCCGCCACGTTCAGTCGACCCGCACTGTCGATCGCGACCGCCGTACGGCGGCGCTGAACCGACTCGCCCGCCGACACGTACTTCGCCGTGGAATCGTTGGGAGACATTGAATGGGCGCCGACCACACCCGTTCCGCTCCGCCCGCCCCGCCCGGGGTGCGGCGGATCCTCATCGTGACGGTGGTCCCCCTCATCCTCGTCACCCTGGTCGCCGCCATCGTGCTCTGGCCCCGGGACGCGCCGCGCCCCGAGGCCGCCGACGAGGCGCCCCGCTACCACGGCACGGTCACCCGGGTGGTGACCGAAGCCTGCCCGCCCAACCCGGTGGTGCCGGAGGGCACCCCGACGACGGCCGAGGGGCCGTGCGGCACGGTCACCGTACGGGTGCAGGACGGCCCGGACGCGGGCCAGGAGGTGCAGACGCCGATCCCGGCCGGGCCCGGAGCGCCCCGGGTCAGCGCCGGTGACGACATCATCCTGGTCCCGCTGATCGACCCCGAGGATCCGTCGATCAGCACCTACAACATCGCCGAGCACCAGCGGGGCATGTCGCTGATATGGCTCGCGGTGCTGTTCGCCGCCGCCATCGTCGCCTTCGGGCGGCTGCGCGGACTGGCCGCCCTGGCCGGCCTGGCGGCCAGCTTCGCCATCCTGCTCACCTTCGTGCTGCCCGGCATCAGCGCCGGCCAGCCGCCGTTGGTGATGGCCATCGTCGGCTCGGCGTTGATCATGTTCGTGGTGCTGTATCTGACACACGGCGTGTCCGCGCAGACCTCGGTGGCGGTGTTGGGCACGCTCGGCGCCCTGGTGATCACCGGGCTGCTCGGCCTGGCCGCGACGTCGGCCACCCATCTGACCGGCTTCGGCAGCGAGGACGCCACCACGCTCTTCATGTTCCGGGCCGACGTCGACCTGCACGGCCTGCTGCTGGCCGGCATCATCATCGGGTCGCTGGGTGTGCTTGACGACGTCACGGTCACCCAGGCCGCCGCCGTCACCGAGCTGAGCCACGCCAACCCGAACTTCTCCCGCCGGGAGCTGTACCGCTCGGCGACCCGGGTCGGCCGGGCGCACATCGCCTCGGTGGTCAACACCATCGTCCTGGCGTACGCCGGTGCGTCGCTGCCACTGCTGCTCCTGCTCACCGCCGACTCCCGCGCGCTGGGGCAGATCGTGACCAGCGAGTTCCTTGCCCAGGAGATCGTCCGCAGCGTGGTGGCCACGCTCGGGCTGATCGCCGCCGTACCGCTGACCACCGCCCTGGCCGTGATGGTGACCACCGCCGGTCGACGCCCGAGGCCCGACGGTGACGAGCGCCGCACACCCGACGGCGACGGGCAGACCGCCACCACCGGCGACCGCACCTCCAGGGCTCCCCGGCCGGCGACGGACCGGGCCGAGGCGCTCCGCGCGCTCAGTTCACCGCGTACCGGCAACACGTCCCCCGCCGCCCCGTCGGGGTGGCCCGAACCAGACAGGAGCACGGACACCACATGGTGACACTCCTCAGCGTGACCGCCGCGGCCGATGCGGCCGGCATGGGTGTCGCTGGTCACCCACCGCGATTACGAAATGACACATCTAGTCGGGTTCAGGGCGTAGAGGGCCACATCGACTGTCGGGTAACCTCACTGCCGGTCACCGCCGAAGGCGCGCAGCGGCGCCTGCGGTGCCGCCGCCCAATCGCCGTCAGGCGAGCCGGGGACCCAGGTACGTGGGGTGAATCCGCGACAGCGGTAGGGGCCACTTCCGTCCCGAACCCGTCAGCTAACCCGGTCGGCGGTCGATGGAAGGGAAGACAGTGACGGCACCCCTACGCCGCTGGTTGACACCCGTGGTGGCCGTGTTCGCCGCGTTCGCCGTATTCGCCGGTCCTCTGCCGGCAATGGCCGCGCCGACGCCCCCCAAGCCCGCGGGGCATGACGACGATCCGCCGATGCTCAACGAGTTGATCGAGGCGACCAACCGGGACTACTCCAAGGCCAAGAACAAGCTGGAGAAGTCCAAGAAGCGGCAGCTCGAACTCGCCGTGGAGGTCGGCCGCGCCCAGGCCGACCTGGACGCGCTCTCCCCACAGGTGGCCGAGATCGCGACGCAGTCGTACCGCAGCGGCCGGGTCGGCGCGATCGCCCTGCTGTTGCAGAGCAACGCCCCCGACTCGTTCATCGACCGCGCCTCCGCGCTGGACGAGCTGAACCTGTTCAACGACAAGAAGCTCGGCGAGGTCAACGCGGTCAGGCACCGCGCCCAGCAGGCCAAGCTGGCGCTCGACGCCGAGGTGCGCGAGCAGCAGAAGCTGACCAACGACATGGCCCGCAAGAAGAGCGACGCGGAGAAATCGCTCCGGCTGGTCGGCGGCACCGGCCTCACCGGCGGCCTGGTGTCGGCCACCTCCCCGGTCGCCCGCGTCGGGCCGAACCGGGCGGCGGACGGCGGCTGGAAGTCCGAGTCGTGCAACCAGAACGACCCGACCACGTCGGGCTGCATCACGCCGCGCACCTTGCACATGTACAAGGAGGTCAAGCGGGCCGGCTTCAACCGGTTCGTCGGCTGTTACCGACCGGGCGACAAGTGGGAGCACCCCAAGGGCCGGGCCTGTGACTGGTCGTTGCAGAACAGCGGCTTCCGCCCCTGGTACAACAACGACATGCGGATCTACGGCAACAACCTGGCGGCCTTCCTGGTCCGCAACGCCGATCGGCTGGGCGTCTACTACGTGATCTGGAACCGGCAGATCTGGTTCCCGGCGACGGGCTGGAGTTCCTACAGCGGCCCGTCGAACCACACCGACCACGTGCACGTGTCATTGCTCTGAGCGCCACCGGGCGACGCACCGAGGGCCGTTCCGCCACCCGGCGGGACGGCCCTCGCCGTTTCGGAGGTGATGCCGAGGGTGTCGCCGACGGTGCGGGCCGGCGCGGTGACCGCAGCGGCGGCGTCCGTCAGGCGGCGGGCGCCACCGCGCCGGCCAGCTCGGCCGGTTCCGCGGCCACCGCCCGCACCTCACCGGCGGCCAGCCGGTACGACATGCCCACCACCGCGCACCGCCCGGCCGCCACCTCGGCGGCGAGCGCCTCGGAGGAGGCCAGCATCGCCTCGACGGTCTGCGCGATGTGGATGTCCACGATCCGGTCCAACTCGTCCACCCCCGCGTCCTGCGCCCGGCGCAGGCTGGGCACCACGGCGTCCACCACGGCACGCAGGTGACCCGGCGGCCGGGTACCGGTGGCCACCGCGTCGCGGGCGGCCTGCACGGCGCCGCACGAATCGTGCCCGAGCACCACCACCAACGGCGTACGCAGCACGGCCACCGCGTATTCCACGCTGCCCAGCACCTCGGGCCCGACGGTGTGCCCGGCGGTGCGGACAACGAAGAGGTCACCCAGCCCACGATCGAAGATGATCTCGGCGGCCAGCCGGGAGTCGGAGCAGCCCACGATCACCGCGAACGGGTGCTGTTCCGCCGCGACGGCGGCCCGGCGTCCGGCGTCCTGGTGCGGGTGCCGGAGCACGCCGGTGACGAATCTCCGGTTGCCGGCGGTCAGCTCGGCGAGCGCCCGCTGCGGGGCGCCGGGAAGATCCGCGGTGAGGTACTCGCGTTCCGGCCCTGGCTGCGCGCCGGGCGGTCCGGATCGACTCATCCGGCTTCACCTCGTTTCTCGGTGGAATGCCTGGTCATCCCGGCCGACGCTGGTCGCGGGCTGCCATCACCGTCACACGCAGCACAAGATGCGTCAAGCTATGCGTGATATGCATTTCATGTATCCCTCGACGCTTGCATACGAGCGGGCGGGCGCGCAAATGCGCCGGCGCGGCCCGGAGAACCCGAAGGGCAGGTCATACGATGGCGAACATGGCGACCACAGGCGAGCGGGAAAGCACCCGGAACTGGACGTTCCTCACAAACCACGCGCATGTGCTGCTCGCCATCGCCCGCAACCCCACCGCCCGACTGCGCGACGTGGCCAGCGAGGTGGGCGTGACCGAACGGGCCGCCCAGGCCATCGTCGCCGACCTGGAGGCGGGCGGCTATCTGCACCGCACCCGGGTCGGCCGGCGAAACGAGTACACCCTCAACCCGGCTGGCCGGTTCCGCCACCCGGCGGAAGCCGACCGTCAGGTCGGTGACCTGCTGGCCCTGTTCACCAAGGAGCCGGTGGGCGGCCCCGCAGAGCACTAGCGAACGCTCGTCCACAGCGGACGGGGTGGCGCGCTTCACGATCCGCGTACCGTCGTCGCGGTGCGATCATCCGACCACGGGGATAGGTTGGACGCGTGCCCTCCGTCGCGTTCGCCCGTCCGATGTGGCCGGCGACGCTGCGCGCACTGCGGGAGCTGACCCGCCTGGCGCTGGCGACCCTGGCGCTCGCCGCCGGCCTCGGCGGTGCCGCCGCCTCCGGTCTACCGGACCGGCCCGCCGCCGATCTCGGCAGCCGGCCGATCGCCGCCGAACCCGCCGCCCGGCCCTTCGCCGCCGAGCTTCCGGCCCGGCAGGTCGCCGCCGATCTCGGCACCCGGTCGATCGCCGCGACGATCGTGGCGCAGCCGGCCGTCGAGGCCGTTCGGGCGGCCGACGGGCTACCGGCCCGGCAGGTGCAGGCGCTCGCTCAGGCTGGGCCGCCGGCCCAGCACATTGACGCCGTGTCCGGTCCGGCCGCCGCCGTCCTGGCGCACCACGTCGCCGCCCCGCGCCCCGCAGCCGGCCACGGCGAACCGACCCGGCGCGGCCCGCCCGGCGCCTGACCGAGGGCGGGCCGAGGCCCACCGGGGTCACCGCACCGGCCCAGACGGGCCCGTGCGCCGCGTTCGCGGTTGACCCATCGCTCAGCCGTCCGGCCGAGCGTTTACCTGGGCGAGCCCCATCCACCCCACGCCGATTCCCGTCCACCACAGTCGACGACCCTCATCCGACCGCGAGGTGTTGATGATGCGAACCGCACTCTCCCCCGTCCTGCTCGACGTGCCCCGGGCCGCCGCGATCTGGCTGAGCCTGCTGGGCGTGGTGACGCTCGCCGTCGCCGGTCTGCTGCTGCGCCCCCGACTCCTCCGCTTCGACGCGGGCGCCCGGATCCGCGAGGCCGCGCTGCCCAGCCGGTCAGAGCACACCGAGGAACAGCGGGACCAGGACCGCTGGGCCGAGGAGGTGGCGGTAGCCGCCGGCCGGGCCGAGGCGACGGCGCATCGCCGACGCGACGAATGGCTCGCCACGCAGGACGAGGCCGAGCAGTCCTGGCAGGCGTACGAAGCGGCGGAGGCGGATGTCCGTCGGTTGTCGGGTGCCACCGGCATGCCGCTGCCGCAGACCCCACACACCCCCGCCGAGTACGCCGACCGCGAGCGCTGGCTGCATCGGGCGGCCCTGGACGCGTACTGGCGGCGGGAGCTGTCGGTCGAACAGCTCAGCGATGTCTTCGCGCACCGGGGCTGGGATCCCCGGCTGCACCCGGTCGAGCAGGAGTTGATGCTGCGCCGGGCGGTACGCGACCACCTCTTCGCCCGCCAGCGGGCGGCGCGGAAGCGGGAGCAGGACGCCTGGCGGAGTGCGGAACTCGCCGCGGCGGCGGCGCGCAGCCTGCGGGAGGAGGCGGTCTCCGCGCTCCTGCCGGCGGCCGAGGGGGCCGATTCGGTGCTGCCGCTGACCGCGCTCGGTGGCGTCGAGCAGACCCGGGAGATTCCCACCGCGGTCGTCGGCCGGGCGCCGGTCGCCGCGTACTGATACCGACCTGCGGCACCTCGGGCCGGCCGGCCCGTCGGCGACTCAGGCCCGGGCGGGCTGTGGGTGCAGATGGTCGTGGAACCAGCCGGCCGCCGCCTCGGCGACCTGCTCCAGGGTGCCGGGTTCCTCGAAGAGATGGGTCGCACCGGGGATCAGCCGCAGCTCGGCCGGTGCCGTCAGCTGACCCAACGCCTGCTGGTTGAGGGCGATGACCTGCTCGTCGAGGTCACCGACCAGCAGCAGGGTGGGGGCGCGCACCTGCCCGAGGGCGGCACCGGCGAGGTCGGGGCGGCCACCCCGGGACACCACCGCGTGCACCAGGTCCGGCCGTTGCGCCGCGGCGACCAGGGCGGCGGCGGCACCCGTACTGGCACCGAACAGACCGATCGGGGCCCCGCCGACGGGCCGCTCGGCGGCCAGCCAGTCGACGATTCCGGCCAGCCGGCCGGCCAGCAGCCCGATGTCGAAGCGCAGCTCCGCGGTTACCGCGTCCACCTCGTCCTCGTCGGGCGTGAGCAGGTCGACCAGCACGGTGCCGAGCCCGCCCTCGTTCAGCGCGTGCGCGACGGCCACGTTGCGGGGGCTGTGCCGGGAACTGCCGCTGCCGTGCGCGAACAGCACCACCCCGACCGGTTCGGCCGGCACCAGAAGGTCAGCCGGCAGGTCAGCGTTTCCCGCCGGGATCGTCACCGCACTGCTGCGAACGTCCATCTCACCCTCCCGGGTACGTCCCTCGCCCGCCCGGGTACCCCGACTGGCCGGTCCCACGCCGCCCTAGCCGTCGCGTGTCACGGCGTGGATACCTGTGGGCTGTCCGGTGCGCGTGGTGCCGTGGTGGTCAGGTGATGTCGCGGCGCATGGGAATGATGACGGCGAGGGCGGATGCGGTCAGCGCATATGCCGCGAGCAGCAGCGCGCCGGCGGCCGGTGGTAGGAGTTGGACGGCGGTACTGCCGAGTTGTTCGGACATGGCGTCTGCGAGGTAGGTGAAGTCGGTGAGCGAGGCGGTGGCCCCGCCGGGCAGCACCGGGTAGAGCAGGTTCACGCCGGGGATCATCATGAGCAGCGTCTCGCCCAGGTACAGGTAACCGATCACCACGCTCAGCGCCGCGACCTGGTTTCGGATCAGCGCGCCCATGCCGACGCCGATGAGCAGGTACACGAGCATGGCGATGCCGATGCGGGCGAGCAGCGCGACCAACGTGCCGGCCGGCAGGCCGAGCGAGACGCCCCGGAGGGCGGCGACGGCGAAGAGGGCCCCGGCGGCGGTGCCGGCGAGGACGAGCCCGTACGCCAGGCCGGCGACGCCGTACGTGACGAGCTTTGCCGCCAGTACCTGCCAGCGGCGTGGCACGAACAGGAAGGTGACAGCGGCGGTGCGGTGCCGGTACTCGGAGGTGACGGCGACGGTGCCGACGGCGGCCGGTACGAACGCGGTGTAGCCGAGAATGCCGAGCATCGAGCGGATACCGGTCTCGGTGTCCAGTCCGGGCATGGGCGGGTCGAAGTTCTCCGGCCCGACCAGCGCCATCGCGCCCATCATGCCGCCGCCGAGCAGTGCGGCGGCGACCAACAGCCCGGCCCACATCCGGGTGGCGAACAGCCTGCGGAACTCCGCCTTGATCAAGAGGTTCATACGATGGTCGCCCTGTCCGTGGTCAGGTGGAGGAAGAGCTGTTCGAGGCTGGTGTTCTCGATGACCAGTTCGTGTATCCGCAGCTGGTGTGCGGCAGCGAGATCGGCGACGCTCGGCGCGTCCAGCCCGCGTACCCGCAGCCGGCCGGTGCCGACGGTCTCGACGTGCAGGGCGTCGCCCGCGGGGGTGGCCGCGAGGGCTGCGGCCAGCCGGTCGGCATCGGGCGTGCTGACCAGCACGGCCGGCGGTCCGGCGAGCTGCGACCAGGGGCCGGCGGCGACCAGTTCGCCCCGCCGGATCACCACCACGTCGTCCACGAGCTGCTGGATCTCGCTGAGCACATGGCTGGAGATCAGGACGGTACGCCCTTCGTCAGCCAGTTGGCGCAGGAAGCCGCGCAGCCAGGCCATGCCTTCCGGGTCGAGGCCGTTGCTCGGCTCGTCTAGCAGGAGCACCCGGGGGTCGCCGAGCAGTGCGGTGGCGAGGTTGAGCCGCTGCCGCATGCCGGTGGAGAATCCGCGGGTGTGCCGGCCGGCGACCTCCGCGAGGCCGAGCAGGTCGAGCAGGTCGGTGACCCGGCTGTCCGGGTAGCCGCCCATCGCGGCGTAGACGCGCAGGTGGTCGCGGGCGGTATGGCCGGGGTGGAAGGCGCTCGCGTCGAACACCGCGCCGACGGTGCTCGACGGCCGCGCCAACCGGCGGTACGGCCGGCCGCCGATCGTCGCGGTGCCGGTGGTGGGCGCGACCAGGCCGGTCAGCATGCGCAGGGTGGTCGTCTTGCCGGCGCCGTTCGGGCCGAGAAACCCGGTGACCACCCCGGGCTCGACGGTGAAGGTCAGATCGCGTACGGCGGTGACTTCGCCGTACTGCTTGGTGAGGTGGGAGACCTCGATCGCGAGGCGGTCGCCACTCATCGGCCGGCCGCTTTCGCGCGTGCGATCGCGTCCACGAGGCCGGGCGCGGCCGGGCTGGAAAGCACGACTTCGTCGAACTCACCACCCGCGAGCGCCCGCTCCAGGACGAGATGCAGCCCCGGCTCACCGCGGCGGGCTACCACGAGTTGCCGAGGACCGCCGTACAAACCCCAGATGCCGATCTTGACGACGCCGGACACCACGAATCCGCGCCGAGCGCCGCGCGCCAGGCGGACCGGGTCGTCGACCTGGACGGCGTGCCGCACCGCTGTGACGGGCAGCGCCAGCCGCTCCCGTCCGATCCAGAGCCGCTCCCATCCGGCGAGCCGAATGTCGATCAGATCGCCGATAACCGTGACCGATGCCATCAGTCATCCCCCTTCGGTCGAACCGGAGCCCCCCGTGGGCCCTGGTGGTTCCGGGTTGTCGCCCGTTGCTGCCGGCTGGTCCGTCGGCAACAGGATGGTCGCCAGCAGTCGGGGCACCCGCCCGTTGCCCGGCTCGTTGCGCAGTAGTGGGCCGATCAGCGTGTTGAGAGATGCGGCGAACTGGCCCAGTTCGGCGTCCGTCAGGTGCAGTACGAGTTGGTGGTATCCGACGCCGTCAGCGGCGAAGTCGATCCGGTCCCGACCCAGGTAGCGATAGAACTCCGACAGCAGGCCCGACATGAACGCCGTGAAGTACCGGGCGTGATCCTCTGGCGTGGCCGAGGCCAGGGCCGAGGCGTCCAGCGTCGCGCCGTGCGCGGGCAGCGCGTACACCCGCTCGACGGCGCCACGTCTCTTGCGCTCCTCAATCACGTCAAGCAGCCCGGACTTGACCAGCGTCGCCAGGTGCCGGTACAGCGTGGCCTGCGGAATGTCCGGCAGCAGCTCAACAAGGTCGTGCGTGGTGAGCCGGGCACCCGCGACGGCCCGCAGGATCCGGATCCGGACCGGATGAAGCGCCAGTTCGGCCCAACGCTCCCTCGACATCTCCATGAGCCAACGTTATCACTATCGAGAATGATAATAAAGATGGAACCATCGTCCAAGCGCGACCACGCCGGTCGGTGTGGGCTGGCGTTTGCCGTCAAGGGCGACGGGTAGCCGACCCGGTGACCGCAGACGGACCGGCGTCACCGGCGCCGCCGACCAGATCGCGAGGACCGTCATGCCGCATCACGACCGGGAGCACCGTCAGGAAGCCGCCGAGCGCGAACGGCGGGAGCAGGACATGAAGCGCGGCCGGGACTGGGCGGACGAGGCGGCCCAGGCGCGTTCGGCCGGCGATCCGCGGGCAAGAACGCCCCACGACGCCACCGGCCGCCCCTCCCAAGGCGAACCAATCTAACCCCACCAGCCCCACCCCGCCCCGTCCCGTTGATCAAGGGTTTCCGTCACGAAACGCACATGTCGTGACGCGAATCCCTTGATCAACCAGGCAGAAAGGGTGGGGGCGGTCAGATGGGGATGTCGGGGAGGCGGAGCATTGGTGCACGTCCGGGGGCCTGCTCCGGCGTCGGCAGGTTCTCGCGGGGCGGCGGGATCGGTACGGTCACCGGCTCGACGCAGGTGACGCGTACCGGCTTGCCGTAGTGGCGCACCTCCATCACCGCGTCCGGGTCGGCGTGGTGCAGCGCGTACGTCGTCTCGTGCGGTCGTACGTCGACCCGTAGCCGCATGCCGCACCACTCGAGGGAGAACGCCAGACGACCGAGCCGGCTCGACAGGCAGGGCGCGAACGAGGGCACGCCATCGTGGTCCCGCAGCCCGCCGAACCCGGCCACCAGCGCGATCCACGCCCCGGCGAGGGAGGCCATGTGCACCCCGTCGCGGGTGTTCTCGTTCAGGTCGTGCAGGTCCATCAGCGCGGCCTCGCGCAGATAGCTGTGCGCCAGTTCGGTGTAGCCGACCTCCGCCGCCAGCACCGCCTGGGTGCAGGCCGACAGCGACGAGTCCCGGACGGTACGCCGCTCGTAGTAGAGGAAGTTGCGTAGCTTCTCCTCGGGGGTGAACGCGTCACCCCGCCAGTGCATCGCCAGCACCAGGTCGGCCTGCTTGACCACCTGCTTGCGGTACAGGTCGACGTACGGATAGTGCAGCAGCAGCGGGTACTTGTCCGGCGGGGTACGCGTGAAGTCCCACTCCTGTAGCCGGGTGAAGCCCTCCACCTGCTGATGTACGTCGATCTCGTCGTCGTACGGGACGTGCATGGCCGCTGCGGCGTCCCGCCACGCGGCAGTCTCCTCGTCGGTGACCCCGAGGTGCAACGCCTCGTCGCGGTAGCGCATCGCGACCTCGGCGGCGGTCATCAGGTTCCGCTGTGCCATCAGGTTGGTGTAGATGTTGTCGTTCTTGACGGCGGTGTACTCGTCGGGCCCGGTCACTCCGTCGATGTGGAACTGGCCGTTCCGGTCGTGGTGCCCGAGCGAACGCCACAGCCGTGCGGTCTCCACCAGCAGGGTCAGCCCGATCTCCCGTTCCAGATCCCGGTCCCCGGTGACCAGCACATAGCGGCGCAGCGCGTCGGCGACACCGGCCGCGACGTGGAATGCCGCTGTGCCCGCCGGCCAGTAGCCCGACGACTCCGGCCCCTCGATGGTCCGCCATGGGAAGGCTGCGCCCTCCAGGTCGAGCGTCCGGGCCCGCTCGTGGGCTTGCGCCAAGGTCGAGTACCGCCAGTACAACGCGTCCCGCACTGCGGCGGGATGGGTGTACGTCAGCACCGGCAGGACGAACATCTCGGTGTCCCAGAACGCGTGCCCGTCGTACCCGGGGCCGGTGAGACCCTTGGCCGAGATGGGCCGGCGTTCCGCGCGGGCACCAGCCTGGAGCACGTGGAACAGGCCGAACCGGATCGACTGCTGCACCTCCGGGTCGCCCTCGACCTCCACGTCGGCGGCGTCCCAGAACTCGTCGAGGTACTCCCGCTGCTCGCGCACGAGGCCGTCCCAGCCGTCCAGCTTCGCGGCGGCCAGTGCGGCGCCGACCTGGTCGCGCGCGGCCGGCAGGGAGCGCCGGCTCGACCAGCCGTAGGTCAGGTACTTCATGACGCACAGCGTCTGGCCGGGTTCCAGCACGCACCCGATGGTGGTACGCACCCAGTCCTCGTACCCCTCGGACTCGACGGTGGTCCGCGCCTCGGACTCCACCTCGTGGTCCATCGCGGCGGCGACCCGCAGCCCGGAGACCCTGGTGCGGTGGATCAGCAGCCCGCCGTTGGGGGTGGTGAGCTCCTCCTCCGCCTCCAGCGGCGACTCCAGCACCGCGGCCACCCGGGGGTCGTTGCTCTGCGGTGGCAGCGTCTCGTTGGCCACCAGCTCCGACTGGATGATCAGCCGCAGCGGCTCGCCGTCGGCCACCTCCACCTCGTACCGGAACGCGGCGACCGAGCGCTGCCGGAAGGAGACCAACCGGGTGCTGTTCACCCGGACCTCCCGGCCAGCGGGAGAGCGCCAGTGCAACGACCGATGCAGCGTGCCGCCACGCAGGTCGAGGATCCGCTCGTGGGCGAGCACCTCGCCGTAGCGCACGTCGAGCGGCTCGTCGTCGACCAGCAGCCGGATCAGCTTGCCGTTGGTCACGTTGACGATGGTCTGGCCGGACTCGGGGTAGCCGAAACCGGCCTCCGCGTACGGCAGCGGGCGCAGCTCGTAGAACGAGTTGAGGTAGGTACCGGGCAGGCCGTGCGGCTCGCCCTCGTCCAGGTTGCCGCGTAGCCCGACGTGCCCGTTGGACAGGGCGAAGACGGACTCGGACTGGGCGAGCACGTCCATGTCCAGCCGGGTCTCCCGCACGTGCCACGGCTCGACCGGGTACGCCCGCTCCCGGATCACGCGGGCCCCCCGGTGTCGAGCAGGTCGCCGAGGTCGTCGACGACCACGTCGGCGCCGTGTGCGCGCAGTTCGTCGGCCTGGCCGGCGCGGTCCACCCCGATCACGTACCCGAATCCGCCGGCCCGGCCGGCCTCGACCCCGGCGAGCGCGTCCTCGAAGACGGCCGCCTGCTTGGGCTCGACGCCGAGCATTCTCGCCCCGGCCAGGAAGGTGTCCGGATTTGGCTTGCCGCGCAGCCCCTCGGCGCGGGCGGTGAGCCCGTCCACCCGTGCTTCCAGCAGCGGTTCCAGCTGGGCGGCGGCGACCACCTCCCGGCCGTTGGCGCTGGCCGTGACGACCGCCCGGCGCAGCCCCGCCGCGGCCACCGCCTTCAGGTACGCCACCGAGCCGGGGTAGACGTCCACCCCCATGCTGCGGATCCGCTCCAGCATCAGAGCGTTCTTCTGGTTGCCGATGCCCTGCACGGTGTCAGCGCCCGGTGGATCGTCCGGTGTGCCGTCCGGCAGGGTGATGTCGCGCGAGGCGAGGAAGGTGCGTACGCCGTCGAGGCGGGGACGGCCGTCGACGTACTGGTGGTAGTCCGGGCCGGGGTCGAACGGCCGGTAGGGCTCACCGGTGGCGGCAGCGTGCCGCCGCAGGAAGTCGTCGAACGTCTCGGTCCACGCGGCGTTGTGCACCCGGGCGGTCTGCGTCAGCACACCGTCCAGATCGAAGAGACATGCGGTCACGTGAGTAGGCAGACCGAGCACCGTACGAATCTATCCAGCTCACGCCGGAAGCAAACGCAATTCCTGGCAGGATCGGCGCGTCAGTTCGGGCGCAGGGTCCAGATGACGGTCATTTCCGAGGTCGGCTTGCCCTCCTCGGTGGCGATCTCGACGCGTACCGGGAATTCCGGCCGCTCGCCGGCCTCCAGCTCCGCGACCACCTCGGCGGGCGGGCGGCCGAGCCGAGCCGTCGCGCGCACCGGACCCATGGCCAGCTTCCGGTACGCGATGTCCGCGCGTACCGCCAGCGGCGTGGCCCGGTCGAGCAGGTGAGCGAACGCGGCGAGCACGACCGCGCCGGACGCGGTCTCGCCGAGAGTGAACATGGCTCCGGCGTGCGGGCCGCCGACGTGGTTGTGAGTGGCCGGCGAGTCGGGTAGCCGGACCACGGCCCGCACCCCACCCTCCGCCTCGGGGGCCACCTCGACGAATTCGAAACCGAGCGTACGAGCGAACGGCACCGCCTGGAGCAGACCGGCCGCCACCTGCCGCGAGTCGATGGTCATGCCACGCACGCTACCCGTCAGTAACTTCCCGAACAAGGCGACGCCGCCCGACAAGCTCCGCCGACATGACGGCACCCCGCAGAACCCGCCCCGCTCCCTCACCGGCACGCCGTAACGGACGATCTTGGTACGTTGACGCCCCTCCAGGGGCCGTTGCATACCAAGATCCCGCTTGATCGCTTCGATCGCGCGCGTCTGCTTGTCAACTTCCGTTGCGTTCATGACGATCACGCTGGGACCTCGACTGCGCTTGAGGTCAAGGCGTCCCGGGCACCTAACGCCGTCGTGTTAACAGGGGACCCGTGCTCTACCGCAGGCGTTAATAGGGGGCCCTTCCTTACACCTCAGCGCCAGCCGACGTCGATGCGGTCGCCGCGCTCGTCGAAGAAGTGCAGCGCGTCCATGCGTACCTTGATGGCGAGCGCGTGACCGGCGGAGACCGCGGGGTAGGGGGCAAGGCGGACCGCGAGTTCGGCCGGGCGGCGATGGTGGCGGCCCGGGTCGTGCAGCACGCTGGTCCCGCCGCCGTTGGTCGAGGCCGGCTCCGACTCGCCGGCCCGCCCGGTGATCCGCTGCATCACCTGACCGAACCGGCGCAGGCCGCGCTGGCCGGGCGCACTGTCCGCGTCCGCCGGGGCACCGACCTCGTCGACCACGATCGCGGTGGCGCCGATGTCGAGGAAGGCCAACGACTCGTGGCCGTGGTGCTCCAGGTAGCGGATCCGGCCCTGGAGCACGTCGCCCGGGGTGTCCGGGGCGACCGGGGTGAGCGCCTCGGCCCGCATCCCGACCACGATCCGCTCTCCGTGGTAGTGCGCCACCGCCCGGCTGCGGATGTCGTCCCAGGGCAGGTAGAGGGCCTGCTCGCCGAGGGTGAGCGTGACGTACCGATCGAGGTGGACGTAGACCGACGCCTCCAGCAGGTTCATCCGGGGGCTGCCGAGGAAGGCGGCGACGTAGAGGGTGGCCGGGCGGCCGTACACCTGGGTGGGTGTGCCGACGTCCTGGAGGACGCCCTTGCGCATGATGGCGACCCGGTCGGCCATGGTCAGCGCCTCGGCCTGGTCGTGCGTCACGTAGATGGTGGTGACGCCCAGCTCCCGGGTCAGACCGGAGATCTCCGCCCGCAGCTCCGCGCGCAGGCCGCTGTCCAGATTGGACAACGGCTCGTCCATCAGGAACAGTCCGGGCCGGCGGACGATCGCCCGGCCCATCGCGACCCGCTGCCGCTGGCCGCCGGAGAGCTGGCTGGGCCGCCGGCCCAGCACGTCGCCGATGCCGAGGGCGCTGGCCACGTCGGTGACCCGCTCGCCACGCGGGTCCGGCTCGACCCCGGCCAGCTTGAGCGGGAAGGCGATGTTGTCGCCGACGGTCATGTGCGGGTACAGGGCGAAGTCCTGGAAGACCATGGCGATCTTCCGGTCCCGGGGTGGCAGGTCGTTGGCCAACTCCCCGTTGAGCATCACCGCACCGGAGGTCGGCTCCTCCAGCCCGGCGACCATGCGTAGCACCGTCGACTTGCCACAGCCGGACGGACCGAGCAGCACCATGAACTCGCCGTCGTTGACATCGAGGTTGATGGTGTCCACGGCGACGGTGCCGTCCCGGAAGACCTTCGTGACATCCTTGAGCGCGACGGTGGTCACCGTCTCCTCCCCCACCTTTGTCCGGCCGAACCCCGAATGACTGTGACGAGCATCATGCGGCCGGCACATCGGGTAAACGTGCCATGTTCGAATCGTGACAGACGTATTACGTTCCATCGAGTGGCGGCTATCGCCCGAAACTTCACCCCTTAGCCGGGCGTCTCGCCGAGAAAGACCTGGCGCACCACCCGCTCGGCGGCGTGCCCGTCCTCCAGCGCGCAGAACCGGTCCCGGAACCGCGCCCGCGCCCGGTCGGCGGCGGGCGTAGCGACCTGACCCGAGCGGAACAGGTCGAGCAGCTCGGCGAAGGTACGCACCACCGGGCCCGGTGGTGCGGCGGTGATGTCGAAGTAGACCCCGCGGGTGAGCCGGTACATGTCCCAGTCCGGCGCGTAGACCACGATCGGTCGGTCCAGGACCGCGTAGTCGAACATCGCCGACGAGTAGTCGGTGACCAGCACATCGGCCGCGAGGTAGAGATCCTCGACCCGGGGGTGGTCGCTGACATCCTGGATCCGTAGCTGACCGGTCGGGCGCCGTGGCCCCCGGTCCCGGTCGTGGAAGTAGTGGCTGCGCATCAGCAGCAGCCCGGACGGGCCGAGCGCGTCGAGGAAGCGCTCCGGGTCGAACGGTGGACGGTAGCCCGGCAGGTGCTCCCGGTGCGTCGGGGCGTACAGCACCACCTGCTCGCCCAGGCCGGCGCCGAGCGCCGCGCGCAGCCGGAGCACGTCCTCAGTGGTCGCGGTGACCAACCGGTCGTTGCGCGGGTATCCCACCTCCAGCGTGGTGTACGCGGCCGGATACGCGCGTTCCCACATCTGGGTGGAGAAGCTGTTCGAGGTGACGCTGAAGTCCCAACGGTCCACCCGGCGCAGCAGCCCGGCGAAGTCCATCCCGGTCGCGCCGAGCGGGTAACGCTGCTGATCCAGCCCCATCACCTTGACCGGCGTGCCGTGGTGGGTCTGCACGTGCACCGAGCCCGGCCGCTTGCGCACCGAATCCGGGAAGTTGACGTTGTTGACCAGCCACCGCGCCCGGGCCAGCACCCGGTGGTACGCGGCCGTGCCGGCCACCACGTACTCGACTCCCTCCGGCATGGTGTGCACCCGGTCCCGCCGGACGATCCACACCCCCCGGACCTGCGGCGCCAGCCGCCGGGCCGCCTCGTAGATCGCGGCCGGGTTGCAGGAGTAGCCGCGGAACCAGTACGCGGCATACACCGCGAGGTTGTCGTCGAGTGGTCGGCGCAACTCGGCCCGGTGGTATTCGCGCAGCGCGGCGTCGCGGGCCGCCCGCACGGTGAACCGGGCCGGCGGGACCACCCGGCGCCGGACCCGGCCGGCGGCCCGCCGGGCGACCTCGCCCGCCCGGCTGGTGGCCCGTAACGCGCTGAACGTCCGCCACCGACCGGCCGCCACCAGCCGGTGCTTGAGCCCCTCCACCCCGGCGGGCACCCGGTGGCCGCCGGGCGGCAGGAGGCGGGCGTGCTCGATCGCGGCCCGGGCGAAGAAGGTCGGCCGCAACTCGGGGGCGATCCGGTTACCGTTGCCGAGCACCGTCAGGTAGTGCCACATCATCCGCTCGAAGACCGCGGACCGCAGTTCCTCGGCCCCGAGCCGGTCCAACTCCCGGAACACCCGCTGCCACTGCTCGAACACCTCGAAGTGCCGGTCACCCCGGGTCCTGGTGATCGCACCCGCCCGCCGCTGCCGGTAGTTGACGCAGACCACGTCGAGTACGCCGATCCGCTCGGCGGCCAGCAGCGCCGGATAGCTGAACGACACGTCCTCGTACCAGCCGGGCGCGAAACGCAGCCCGACGTCGGCCAGGAACTGCCGGCGGAGCAGCCGGTTCCAGGCGGTGTGCAGCAGTTCCAGCGTCTCCGGCCGGTCGCGCAGCCGGAAGGTGGCCGGCCCGGGCGGCTCCGGGAAGACCTCCTCCATCGCGCTGCGGGTCACCGTGTCGTCCCAGTGCGCGCGTACGTGGTCGACGATCAGCACGTCCGGTCGGGTCGCCTGCAACCGGGCGGCGACCTCGGCGAGGCAGTCCGGGGCGAGCCAGTCGTCGCCGTCGACGAACCAGACGTACTCGCCGACCGCCCGGTCCAACCCGACGTTACGGGCCGGGCCGAGCCCGACGTTGCGATCCAGCCGGACCGCCTGCACCCGGTCGTCGCGGGTCGCGTACTCGGCGAGGATGTCGCCACTGCCGTCGGGCGAGCAGTCGTCGACCCCGATCACCTCGATGTCGGCCACCGGCTGACCGAGGATCGAGTCCAGGCATTCGCGCAGGTAGCCCTGCACGCGGAAGGCCGGGACGACGAAGCTGATCAGCGTCATCGTCCCGGCCCCCCGTCAGCCCGTCGCGCGGCCTCCCGTACCCGCCGGCACGGCCGGCACCCGCGCGGCGCGGACCGGCCGGACGAACCAGGCCAGCACCACGCTCGCCACGAAGAGCACCAGAAGGTAGATACCGAGTGTAGCCAGACCAATACTCACGAATCCGGCGATCGCCGCCAGCGCCAGCAACGCCGACCGCCCCTCCCAGCCGAGAGTGGCGGCGTGCAGCGGGGGGGCCGGCTGCCGCTTCTCCAGCCGGGCGACCAGGTCGTAGTGGTGCAGGGTGAGCACGAAGACGTACCCGAAGATCAGCCAGGCCGGCGCCCCGCCGATCACCCCGACCGCGATGGCGAACAGGTACTCGGCGGCCCGCAGCGCGGCCGGCACCAGCCAGTCCAGCGGCCCGTTGTGCGCCGCCCCGGCCCCGGCCGCCGCGACGAGCAGCCCCGCCAGCCCGAGCAGCAAAACCCACGTTGGCCACAACTCGCCGTAGCGCAACACCGGCAGGAACATGACGACGACCACCAAAGTGGCCAGCATCGCCAACGCCAGCGGCCCCGGGCGGCGGGCAACCGGGAACCGGGCGGCCAGTGGGCCGTCGTCGCGATGCAGGGTCGCGTCGACCGTGTCCAGCACCGGGACCCACATCCAGCGGGCCCGCAGCGTACGTAGCGCACCGGTGTACCCGAACGCCAGCACGCCCCAGGTCAGCACCGCGATCAGGGCGACCCGCTGGTCGAACAGCGCCGCGGCCAGCGCGATCAGCGCCCACCGTTCGCCGATCGGGAAGACCACCGTGCGCTTGAGCCAGTACGACACCGACCCCGAGTCGGCCTGCACCCGGTTCGACGCCGCGTTCAGCCGGTCACCGATACCGCCGCCCCCGCCGCTGCCCGCGTGCTTCGGCCGGCGGGCCGCCTCGTCGTGCAGTACGCCGTACCACGCGTCGGTCATGTGCCGGACGGTCTGCAACGTCATCGCGGCGATCGCGAGGGCCCAGCCGTACCGGAACCCGGCCTGGGTGGCGCCCAGCCCGAGGCCGGCGTAGACCAGGTACTCCTTGGCCCGGTCGGCCATGGTGTCCAGCCAGCCGCCCCAGGCGCTGAAGTTGCGGGTGTAGCGGGCCAGTTGGCCGTCCACACAGTCCAGCACGAACCCGAGGTAGAGCAGCACCGCGCCGGCGACCAGCGAGGGCCGGCCGCCGGTGGCGAACAGCGCCGCCGCGGCCACCGCGAACACCACCGACACCATGGTGACCGCAGTCGGGCTCAGCCCGAGCCGAGCCGTCGCCTTGGTGACGTACGGGGACCAGGTGCTGACGAAGTACGTGGTGAAGAAGTCGTCCTTCTCCTTCACCGAGAGCCGCAGCTCGGCCCGGTCCTCGTCCACGGCGGCCACCGCCGCCTCGGCCCCGGCCAGCCCGGCAGTGTCGTCCGCCCGGTGTGCGACGAGCAGGCGTACCCGGTGGGCGAAGACCAGCGCACCCTGCCCGGTGAGGCCGGCGAAGACCCGGTCCACGACCGGTCCCGTCGCCGCCGGCGCGGCGGCCCGGGCGGCGGCGACCAGCGCGGGCACGTCGTCCCGGCCGACCCGCACCGCGCCACCGAAGATGCCGGTGGCCTCGCCGTCCAACTGTTCGGCCGGACCGGCGTCGACCACCTGGCCGCGCTCCTCGCGTACCGCCGTGCGCCCACCGGTGGGCGGGTCGGTGAGCACCAGGGCCACCGTCGGGCCGACCGGGCTGGTCACCAGGTGCCGCAGCACGGCGGTGTGGGCCACCAGGTCGGCACCGCTGACCACCACCGGGCCGTTGGCCGCGCCCGCCAGGTCGGCCAGTTCGTCCAGGTCGGCGGCGACCCGCACCTCGGAGACACCGGCCCGGTGCCACTGGGCGACCAACCGGTCGGCCAGCGACTCACCGGTCCCCGTCGACGTGCCCGCGCTGCCCGTCGGGAGGCTCGCGGCCGGCGACCCGGCGGCGAGCACGATCGCGAGCGTCACCGCGGGACCGCGTCGTGGTACGCGGCCAGCGCCTCGGCGATCGTGCCGTCGACGCTCAGCCGGCCCGCGTCGAGGAAGAGCCCCCGACGGCAGAACCGGGTCAGGTCCTTTTCGTTGTGTGACACCAGCACCAGAGTGCGCCCCTCCCCGAGCAGACGATCGATGGTCGTGTAGCACTTTGCGCGGAACTCCGCGTCCCCGACCGCCGTCACCTCGTCCATCAGCAGGATCGGGTGCGGCAGGTGAGAGATGATCGCGAAGCCGAGCCGGACCTTCATCCCGGACGAGTAGTGCCGTACCGAGGTGTCGATGGCCCGTTCCACCTGCTCGCCGGCGAACGAGACGATCTCGTCGAAGTGCCGCTTCAGGTACGCCGACGACAACCCGTGCAGCCCGCCCACCAGGTGGAGGTTCTCCCGTCCGGTCAGGTCGTTGGAGAAGCCGGCGGACAGCTCCAGCAGCGGGGCGACATCGCCGCGAACCCTGATCCGGCCCTCGTCGGGGATCAGCACCCCGGCGATCAGCCGCAGCAGGGTGCTCTTGCCGGTGCCGTTACGGCCGATCACGCCGAGGGTCTCGCCGGCCGCGATCGAGAACGACACGTCGCGCAGTGGCCAGAACTGGCCGTCGGAGGCGCCCCGCGTACCGCGGTGGATGAACAGCTCCCGCAGCCGCAGCTGCCGGCGGCGGTTGCGGACGAACCGGATGCCGAGGCCCTCCGCCTCGATGATCGACTCGGCCATCAGAGTTCCTTGAGCACGGCGGGTTCGAGCCGGCGGAACGCCCACCAGCCGGCGACGAGCAGCAGCAGGCTGCCGCCGATGGTGGTGGCGAGCAGCCGGGCATCCGGGAACTCGTCCGGGTACCACACCGCGTGGTGCAGCTGGAAGATGCCGACCAGCGGGTTGAGTTCGTAGCCCAGCTTGAGCCAGCCGGGCAGACCCGAGCCGCGGACCAGGCTCAGCGGATAGATGATCGGTGTGGCGTAGAACAGCACCCGGATGATCAGGCGCATGAACCGCTCCACGTCCCGCATCAGCACGTTGAACGCCGACAACAGCAGCGCCAGCCCGGTCAACAGCGTGAACTGCACCAGCACCGCGAGCGGCAGGGCCAGCAGCGACCAGCCCGGCTCGATCTTGCCGTTGGCCGCGTACCAGATCGCGATGGCGGCCAGGATCGGCAGGCCGGCGGCGTACTCCGCGAAGCGGCCGGCGACCCGGCCGATCGGGAAGACCTGCCGGGGCACGTTCATCGTGGTGATCAGCCGGGACTGGCCGGTCAGCGCGTTGGTCGCCTCGCTCAGCGCCGAACTGGTCCACATCCAGGCGAAGATCCCGGTGATCAGGAACAGCGGGTACGACCCGGCGGCCTCACCGAGGTGCCGGTTGGTGTCACGGGAGTAGAGGACACCGAAGACGAACCAGTAGATCGCCCCCATGCCCAGCGGCTCGATCAGCGACCAGAGGTAACCGAGCACCGACTGCTGGTATTTGACCGCGAGGTCACGGCGGACCAGGATGCGCAACGAGTTGCGGTGCGACCACAACGCCCCTACGCCAGAGGTCACCGCCGTCTCCCGCCTCCTGAACGGACGACAGGTTAGCAGCCGGTGAACGCTGTCCGACGAGCCGTACGCTCAGCACTCGATCACGTTGACGGCCAGGCCGCCGCGCGCCGTCTCCTTGTACTTGACCTTCATGTCGGCGCCGGTCTCCCGCATGGTCTTGATGACCTTGTCGAGCGAGACGGCGTGCACCCCGTCGCCGCGCAGCGCGAGCCGGGCGGCGGTGATCGCCTTGATGCTAGCCACCGCATTGCGCTCGATGCAGGGTATCTGCACCAGGCCGCCCACGGGGTCGCAGGTCAGCCCGAGGTTGTGCTCCATGCCGATCTCGGCGGCGTTCTCCACCTGCGCGGGCGTGCCGCCCAGCGCCTCGGCCAGCCCGGCGGCGGCCATCGAGCAGGCTGACCCGACCTCGCCCTGGCAGCCCACCTCCGCCCCGGAGATCGACGCGTTCTCCTTGAACAGCACCCCGATCGCGCCGGCCGCCAGCAGGAACCGCACCACCCCCTCGTCGGTGGCCCCCGGCACGAACCGCGTGTAGTAATGCAGCACCGCGGGGATGATCCCGGCCGCCCCGTTGGTCGGCGCGGTCACCACCCGGCCGCCGGCCGCGTTCTCCTCGTTGACGGCAAGGGCGAACAGCGTCACCCAGTCCATCACGTGTAGCGGATCCCCCGCCGCGTGGACGCTCATCGCCGGGCTGGGGGCGCCCAGCCCGGCGTCGCCGAGGCTGGCGGTGTGGGCGGCCTCGGCCTCCAGGCTGCGGCGCAGCTCGGCGGCGCGGCGGCGCACCTTCAGGCCGCCGGGCAGCGTGCCGTCGCGGGTGCAGCCGCGCTCGACGCACTCCTGCATCACCCGCCAGATGTCCAGCAGACCGGCCCGCACGTCCGCCTCGGCCCGCCAGGACAGCTCGTTGGCGAGCATCACCTCGCTGATGGACAGCCCGGTCTCGGCGGTCACGTCGAGCAGCTGCGCGCCGGTCAGGAACGGGTACCGCACCCGGGTGCTGTCCGGCTTGATCCGATCCGCCCCGGCCGCTGCCTCGTCGACCACGAACCCGCCGCCGACGGAGTAGTAGGTACGCGCCCTGACCTCGGCCCCTGCGGCGTCGTACGCCGAAAAGATCATCCCGTTCGGGTGGTACGGCAGCGACCGGCGGCGGTGCAGGACCAGATCCCGGTCCGGGTCGAAGTTGATCTCGTGTGTGCCGAGCAGGGCCAGCCGAAGCTCAGCCCGGATCGCGGTCACCCGCGCCTCGACGCAGTCGGTGTCGACCGACTCCGGCGCCTCGCCGGTCAGGCCGAGCAGCACCGCACGGTCGCTGCCGTGGCCGTGCCCGGTGGCGCCGAGAGAACCGAACAACTCCGCCCGCACCCGGACGACATCGGTGAGCAGACCGTCGGCCTTGAGCCCCGCGACGAACGTACGCGCCGCCCGCATCGGCCCCACCGTGTGCGAGCTGGACGGCCCGATGCCCACACTGAACAGGTCGAACACACTGATCATGACTGCACTTCCTCGCCCCGCCGGTGTTGCCGGTCAGCGGCCGTTCGGGGCAGGTTCCGCTACCTGGAGCCGGCCCGGTCGTGGCCGGTCATCAGGGTGGCCCGGCCGTGGCTGGCACCCCGGGTAAGGGGTGCCGACCGGCGAGCCTACTACCCGAAACCCCCGCCGACCTGTCCTCCGGTTACCCACCGGTTTATGGATCACGCGTTCCCGGACCGCCCCAAGATCGGGCGCGACGTTCTTACCGCACGGGTAAGTACCTACGGGTCGGCGAGCTGGTGTTCCTCCTCGGGACCGAGGGCACGGCGGCCGCCCGCTCCTAGCGTTGGGACCAGGAGCGGCGGATCGCCGCAGAGGGGAAGTGCACGATGAGCCGCAAACTCGTCCGGCCCCGCGAGGGGCGCATGTTCGCCGGGGTCTGCGCGGGTCTGGCCCAGCGCTTCGGCACCTCGGTCGGGCTCATCCGGCTGCTGTTCCTGTTGTCGCTGCTGCTGCCCGGCTCCCAGTTGATCATCTACCTGGCGCTCTGGATCATCATGCCCAACGAAGACCGCTACCTCATCCACGGCCGCTGACGTGACCGCCGGTGCCGGGCACCGGCGGCCCGCGTCGCGGGTCAGGGGGCGAGGTACGTGACGGTCACCTGCTCGAAGCCGAGCGAGCGGAGCAGCCCCTCCAACATCTTGCGGGTGTTCTCCTCGGCCCGGGCGATCAACCCGCTCTCCCGAGCGGCGGCGGTGATCCGATCCTCGGCCAGCCGGTAGACCTGCTGCTGCCGGTTCGGGTCGCCGCCGATCAGTTCGCCGACCCGGTTGAGCAGGCCGCGCTCCTCGGCGAACACGTAGCTCTTGTCCAGGTCGAGGTTGGTCTCGGCGAGCTGCGGCGCGGGCAGCTTGATCTCGACCGACCTGCCGTCGGCCGACTGCACGATCGCCCCCTCGGCGAGGGCGCCGAAGTCGACGTACGCCTCCACGCTGCCCGCACCGACGAAGAGGGTCCGCTGGTTGAGCAGCCAGTCCGGCACGTTGCGCCGGTCGTTCTGCAGGTCGACCACGACCTGGAAGTTGCCCTCGGCGGCCACGTAGCGGCTGAGGTCCTGCATCGACTCGAGCAGTGCGGGCTGGCTGCGGTCGGTCTGCTCCTTGGTGAAGGGGTTGCGGAACTCGGGCAGGATCCCGGTGGTCTGCACACCGAGCAGCACCACCACCGCCAGCGCCGCGGCACCGAGCACCCAGAGCAGGGCGCGCACCGCGCCGCCGCCCTGCTGCGACGGCACGTCCGGCCGGTCTGTGAGCAGGTCGCCGTCAGAAAACTTGCTGGTGGGCTCCTTGATGTCGCCGTCGCGTGCCATCGCCCTCACCGTCCTCGTCAGACGCGTTGTCTGTTGATGACGTTAAGCCCAACGTGCGACACCCGCTCGCCGAGCCAGACTCAGGTGAAGGCGGAGACGCCGGTGAGCTTCTGCCCGATCACCAGCTGGTGGATCTCCGAGGTGCCCTCGTACGTCAGCACGCTCTCCAGGTTGTTGGCGTGCCGCATCACCGGGTAGTCCCCGGAGACCCCGTTGGCGCCGAGGATGGTCCGGCACTGCCGGGCGATGGCCAGCGCCTCGCGTACGTTGTTGAGCTTGCCCACGCTGACCTGCTCGGGACGCAGCTTTCCGGCGTCGGCGAGCCGGCCGAGTTGGAGCGCCACCAGATAGCCCTTGTTCCACTCGACCGCCATGTCGGCGAGCTTGGCCTGGGTGAGCTGGAAGCCGGCCAGCGGCCGGCCGAACTGGGTGCGGGTGGTCGCGTACGACAGGGTGGTCTCCAGGCAGTCGCGGGCCGCGCCGAGGGCGCCCCAGACGATGCCGTGCCGGGCCTCGGTCAGACAGCTCAGCGGCGCCTTGAGCCCGACCGCGCCGGGCAACTGCGCGTCCGCCGGCAGCCGGACGTCGTCGAGCGAGATCTCCCCGGTCACCGAGGCACGCAGCGACATCTTGCGGCCGATCTCGCGCGCCGCCACGCCGCGCGTGTCCATCGGTACGGCGAAGCCTCGTACGCCCTCGTCGGTGCGCGCCCAGATCACCGCCACGTCGGCGATCGGCGCGTTGGTGATCCACATCTTGGTGCCGGTGAGCACCCAGTCGTCGCCGTCCCGGCGGGCCCGGGTGGCCATCGACGCCGGGTCGGAGCCATGATCCGGCTCGGTCAGCCCGAAACAGCCGATCGCCTCACCGGTCGCCATCGCCGGCAGCCAACGCTGCTTCTGCTCCTCGCTGCCGTAGCGCCAGATGGCGTACATGGCCAGCGAGCCCTGCACCGAGACCAGCGACCGGACGCCGGAGTCGCCGGCCTCCAGCTCCAGGCAGGCCAGCCCGTACGCGACGGCCGTCGAGCCGGCGCAGCCGTACCCGGTCAGGTGCATGCCGAGCAGGCCGAGCTTGCCGAACTCGCGGGCCAGTTCGCGGGCCGGCACCTGGCCCGCCTCGTACCAGCCGGCGACCTGCGGGCGTACCCGGTCGTCGATCAGCTGGCGCACGACGGCGCGGATCTGCCGCTCCTCCTCGGTCAGCGACGAATCCAGGTCGAGCAGGTCCATGGCGCTCACGGCGACCACCTTAACGAACGCTCAGCCGGCGGCGGGAGTCACTCGACCGCCTCGGCGAGCACGAGCACCCGGGCGTGGATCTGGTTGCGCTGTTGCAGCGCGGCGCGCAGCGCGCGGTGCAGGCCGTCCTCCAGGTAGAGGCCGCCGTTCCACTGCACCACGTGCGGGAAGAGGTCGCCGTAGAAGGTGGAGTCCTCGGCCAAGAGCTTGTCCAGCGCCAGCTCGCGCTTGGTGGTGATGAGCTGGTCCAAGCGCAGCGGCCGGGGCGGGATCTCCGCCCACTGCTTGAGTGTCAGGTTGTGTTCCGGGTAGGGACGCCCGTCCCGGACCGCTCTGAAGATCACGACGGCACGCTCCCCTCCCCCTGGCCGGGCCGAGCCACGACGCCGGGCCGGGTCGCGGCGTGGCACCACGACCCGCGGCGCCCATGACCGTGCCAGCGTAGCCGCACCACGCACCCCACGTTCTGCTCCCTGATGCCAGTTTCGCTACTGGTCGTCCGGTTCTCAACGGGACGAACCCACCAGTTCGGGTCAGCTCCACCGCCCCCGTCGGACGACCTCCTCCACCGGACGACGCCCCCGACGCAGTGATGGTGACCGGTGGTCCGGGGCACGGTAACCGATGGTGAGTGCCCCGATCGGGTGGTACGCCTCGGGCACGCCGAACGCCTCACGGTAGGCATCCAGCCGGTGCGGTGGGATGCCGAAGAAGCACGAGCCGAGCCCCTCGTCGACGGCGGTCAGCAGCATCAGCAGGGCGGCGAAGCCGGTGTCGACGTACCAGTACGGCACCGGCCAGCGGTCCGTCGACCGGTCCGCCCAGCCCTTGTCCGGTTCGGCGTAGCGCTCCAGGTAGACCGAGCGGTTGGCGTGCGGCACCACGATCAGCGGGGCCCGCCGCATCCCGGTCAGCCAGCGTTCCATCCCGCCGCCCTCCGGGGTGCTGGCCGCCCAGAAGCGCTCCCGGTCGGCCGGCTCCTCCAGCACCAGAAACCCCCAGCCCTGGGAGAACCCGGCCGACGGGGCGCGCACCGCATGATCCAGCAACCGGTCCACCACCTCCGGCGGAACCGGGCGGTCCGGGTCGTAGTTGCGCACCATCCGACGGTGCCGGACGACCTCCGCGAACTCCACGCTGCTCTCCTTACTCGCCCGTCAGACCCGGCACCCGCCCGCTCAGACCCCGGGCCGGACGCCCCAGACGCCGCGCCAGGTGTCGCCGGGCGCCAGGGTGATCAGATCGCGGCCGGAGCGGAACGCGTCCGGCGGGCAGGTCATCGGCTCCACCGCCACCGACCGGCGGAACCGGTCGCCGGCGAGCGTGTCACCGGTGTAGACCTGCCACCAGCCGAACTGGTCGTCGGCCCAGATCCGCAGCCCGGCCGAGGTGTCCGGGCCGGTGAGCGTCACCGTGGAGCCGCCGTCGGCCTCGCGCACCACCTGGCCGAAGGCGAGGTCCAGCACCGCCTCGCCGATCCGGCGCGGCTCGGTGTAGTCGTACTCGGTGCCGGCGACCCGGGTCGCGCCCACCGGCAGCAGCCGGCCGTCCAGCAGCAGCCGGGTCTGCCCGGGCACCCGCAGCGCGATGTCCTCCACCGGCACCTCGGGCAGCCGCAGGTACGGGTGCACGGAGAAGCCGAACGGCGCCGGCTCGGTACCGGTGTTCGTCACCTCGTGCTCGGCGCGCAGCCCGTCCGGCCCCACGCTCCACCGGGTACGCAGCCGCAACGGCCACGGGTACCCGATCTGCGGCGGCAGGTCGTAGCCGACCGTGACCTCGTCCGGACGCTGCTCGATCAACTGCCACGAGGACCAGTTGACCAGGCCGTGGATGGCGTTGTGCCGCTCCGGCTCGGTGAGGGTGAGCTGCAACGACCGCCCGGCGTAGGTGTACGCGCCGTCCCGGATCCGGTTCGGCCAGGGGGCGAGCACCTGCCCGGCCGAGCCGGGGCACAACTCGTCGGTGGCGTACCCGTCGAGGTGCTCGACACCGTCCTGCCGGTAGGTGCGGACCCCGCCGCCCACCTCGACGATGACCGCCTCGTGTCCGGCGGCGGAAA
>NZ_JBFBAO010000042.1:0-29558 GCF_040682255.1 Micromonospora sp. NPDC051296
CCACTGGGAGGCCACCACCCAGGTCGCGACGAAGATCAGGGCGGCCAGCGGCAGCCGCGGGCCGCGCCACCGGCCGCGCAGCATGAGTTCGGCGGCGGCCACGCCCATCCAGAACTCCAGCGACCGGACCAGCGGGAACACCTGGGCGAACCACCACCGGCTCTGCTCCGGCACCAGCGCCTGCCCCGGCCAGAGTGCCAGGATCAGCAGCGGCACCGCGACCACCACGGCCCACAGCATCCACGGCCTGGCGCGCCGCACCAGCGGCAGCGCCAGGGGCAGGCACAGGTAGAAGAACAGCTCGCAGGAGAGCGACCAGCTCACGTTGTTGACGCTGTAGAAGTACCCGGGCCGGGGATCCCAGGCCTGGAGCAGGAACAGATTCTCCAGCGCGGCCACGGGGTTGATCGGGTCGGCGAACCAGAACGCCGCCAACATGGCCAGCGCCCACAGCACGAGGTGATTCGGGTAGATCTTGGCGAACCGGCGCCGCCAGAACCGCCGCCGGGAGTCACCCGGCCGGGCCGACCAGACCAGCACGAAGCCGCTGAGGATGAAGAAGAACTGCACCCCGGACAGGCCCAGGGTGAAGATCTCGCTGACCACCGCCTGGTGGCCCGGCTCGGCGATGATCCGCATGGTGCCGGCGTGGAACCCGAAGACCAGCAGCGCGGCTATCCAGCGCAGCCCGGTCAGCGACGGCAACCGGCTCGCGTCGCCGCCTCCGGTAGCAGGTGCCGGTCGATCGACGACGGTAGCGCTGGCCATCCGGGCACCCTACCGGTTCGGGCACTCCCCCTCGAATCGGGCGGGACGCACCTGGCGGGATTCGTTAACCCAGAGGTGCCCTGCTGTTCAAACACTCCACCACCGCCGGCCACGTCAGGTTCCGAGCCCGTCCACCCGGACGGTCAAAGGTTTTCGGGTGGTCAATCAGCCGACGCGCGCGCCGCTGCTCAGCATCGTCGTGCCGGTGTACGGCGTCGAGGCGTACCTGCCGCAGTGCCTGGACTCGATCCACGCCGACATCCCGGCGGACGAGGCGGCGGCGGTGGAGGTGGTCGCCGTGGACGACGCCTCGCCGGACGGCTGCGGGCAGATGCTGCGCGAGCACGCCGCCGACCACCCGGGCGTACGGGTGCTGCACCTGAGCAAGAACGTCGGCCTCGGGTTGGCCCGCAACGCCGGCCTGGACGCGGCCACCGGCCGGTACGTGTGGTTCGTCGACAGCGACGACTGGCTGCCGCCCGGGACGATCCCGGCGGTGCTCGACCGGCTGCGCACGGACCGGCCCGACGTGATGATGATCGACCACCTGCGGGTGCACGAGTGCGGGCGCCAGGAGGTGGACGCCAGCAGCTGGCTGCTGCGTGGCACGCCCGGGGTGGTGCGGCTGGCCGACCGACCGCAGCTGCTGCGGGTGCAGCACACCGCCTGGAACAAGGTGGTACGCCGCGAGTTCATGGCCGAGCTGGGCCTGCGCTTCCACCCCGGCTGGTACGAGGACATCCCGTTCAGCCACCCGCTGCTGATCGGCGCCGAGCGGATCTCGGTGCTGGACGAGGTGTGCTACCTGTACCGCCAGGGGCGCCAGGGCGCCATCACCTCGACCCGCAGCGGCCGCCACTTCGACGCCTTCGAGCAGTACGACCGGCTGTTCGCCTGGCTGCGCCAGCGGCACCCCGACGGGCGCTGGCACGCCGAGCTGTTCGACCTGATGGTGAACCACTTCCTGGTGGTGGTGGGCAACGACGATCGGCTGCACCCGCACCTGCGGCGGTCCTTCTTCCGCCGGGTGGCCGGGCACTACCGTCGGTACCTGCCGGGCGGCGGCTACCCGCGACCGGGCGGGGTGGCCGGGCTCAAGCACCGGCTGGTCGGCCGGGACAGCTACCTGGCGTACGCCGCACTGCGGCGGGCCCACCGGCTGGCCGGCCGGCTGCGTAACCCGGCGGCCACCTCGACCTCGACGGACGGTGCCGACACGGTGCCGGACCCCACCACGGAAAGCCGCACGCTGGTGCGGACGCAGGGAAACGGATCGGAATGACGACGCTGAAGATCGGGCCGCACCTGGTCGGCACCGGGGAACGCCCCTTCGTGGTAGCCGAGATGTCCGGCAACCACAACGGTGACCTGAATCGCGCACTGGCCATCGTGGACGCGGTGGCGGCCAGCGGCGCACACGCGCTGAAGCTCCAGACGTACCGCCCGGACACGATCACCATCGACGTCGACACCCCGGCCTTCCGCATCTCCGGGGAGCACGAGCTGTGGGGCGGGCAGAACCTCTACCGGCTCTACGAGCGGGCACACACCCCGTACGAGTGGCACCGGCCGATCTTCGAGCGCGCCCGCGAGCAGGGGTTGACGGTCTTCTCCTCCCCCTTCGACCCCTCGGCGGTGGAGCTGCTGGAGGAACTGGACGCGCCCGCGTACAAGATCGCCTCGTCGGAGCTGGTCGATCTGCCGCTGATCCGGCTGGTCGCCGCCACCGGCAAGCCGATGGTCATCTCCACCGGGATGGCCACGCTGGCCGAGATCGACGCCGCGGTCCGCACCGCCCGCGACGGCGGTGCCGGCGGGATCGTGCTGCTGGCCTGCACCGCCTCCTACCCGGCACCGCCCGCCGACAGCAACCTGCGGCGCATTCCGGTGCTGGCGGACGCGTTCGGCGTGCCGGTCGGCCTCTCCGACCACACCCCCGGCATCGGCGTACCGGTCGCCTCGGTGGCGCTCGGGGCCTGCTTCATCGAGAAGCACGTCACCCTGGACCGCGCCGACGGCGGCGTGGACTCCGACTTCTCCCTGAACCCGGCGGAGCTGGCGGCCCTGGTGGTCGAGTCGGAGCGGGCGCACGCGGCGCTCGGCGGCACCGCCGTCGGCCCGACCCCGGCCGAGCGGGAGGGGCTACGGTTCCGGCGCTCGCTCTACGTGGTGGCGGACGTGCGTGCCGGCGACGAGGTGACTCCGCAGAACGTCCGGTCGATCCGGCCGGCCGGCGGGCTGCCCCCGGTGGAGATCGACCGGGTGCTGGGCCGCCACTTCACCACCGACGTCCCCCGCGGCACCCCGCTGAGCTGGGACCTGATCTGACAACCACCCGCCCAGGTCGTTAGGTTGACCACCGCCGCCGAGCCACCCGCCCGGCGGCGGTGGTTCAACGGCGGTGCGGGCCGGTGGCGGTGAACGCGACGGTGACGACCAGGTCGGCGAGGGTCAGCGTGCGCCACAGCCAGGCGGTGCCGGGCGGCACCTCCAGGCCGTGCCGCTGCCACCAGGTGGCAATCGGAACGTCGGTGAGCTTGGCCAGACATTCGGCGCGGGTCCAGCGGGCCCAGAAGTCGGTTCTGCCGAAGCGCCGGGCCAGCGCCGAGGGCACCGGACCGCTGGCGTCCTCGGCGTCGATCGCCACCCGCCAGCCCGGTATCGACGGGGCGTACCAGCCGACGCAACGTCCGTCGGCCAGATGGCTGCGGGTGACCGCGTCGGCCGACTCGGCCGCCGACGTCACCCGCAGGTGTCGCGGTGCGGCGGCGAGCACGGCCGCCACCGGCGGTGGTCCCGCGCCGTCGTCGGCGCGGGACCATCGGGAGACCGGTTCAGATCGAGGCGGCACCGTCGACCACGATGACCTGGCCGTTGATGTTCGTCTGGTCGCGTAGCAGCATCCGCACCACCGGCACCACCTCCTCCGGCTCGGTGAGGTGACCGGTCGGGGTGCGGCGCACGATCTGGTCGAGCTGGGTCTGGCCGAGCACCGCCGACATCTCCGAGGCGAAGAAGCCGGGTGCGACGGCGTTGACCAGCACCCGACCACCCAGCTCGCGGGCCAGCGAGCGGGTGGCGGCGTCCATCCCGCCCTTGGTGGCGGAGTACGCGACCAGGCCGGGGAACCCGCGCTGCGCGCAGATCGAGGTGATGTTGACGATCCGGCCGCGCAGCCCCTGACCCAGCATCCGCCGCACGGTGAGCCGGGTGAGCTGCAGCGGCGCGGTCAGGTTGGTCTCGATGATCCGGGCGATGTCGGCGGTCGCGGTGTGCACGTGCAGCGAGTCCTGCCCGACGGCGGCGTTGTTGACCACACCGTCGATCGGCCCGAGTCGCTCCTCCGCCGCCCGGACGAACGCCTGCGCGGCGGCGAGGTCGGTGACGTCGACCGACCCG
The DNA here is from genome assembly GCF_040682255.1 of Micromonospora sp. NPDC051296. Classification (NCBI taxonomy): domain Bacteria; kingdom Bacillati; phylum Actinomycetota; class Actinomycetes; order Micromonosporales; family Micromonosporaceae; genus Micromonospora; species Micromonospora sp. NPDC051296. The sequence continues at coordinate 4,168 of NZ_JBFBAO010000042.1, forward strand.
ACGTGCGACCGGTCCGGGTGGGCGTCGGCGACCTTGGCCAGCTCCGGGGTGACGGTACGGGCGAAGGCGGCCACCTTGACGCCCGATTCGAGCAGGTCGGTGACGATGGCGAGGCCCAGGCCGCGGGACCCACCGGAGACGAGCACCACGGAGGACGGCGGGACGAGCTGAGCGTGGGTGGCGGGGTCAGACATCGCTTTTCAGGGTCTCCTTGACGGGGATTTCGGTCAGCACGCGGATCCGGCGGGGCACGGCGTACTCGGGCAGCCGGTCGGCACACCAGCGCACCAGCGCTGCCTCGTCCAGCGCCGTCAGCGGGCCGGCCTGGCCGGCCGCCGGGGACGGATCGGCCGGGGTGGGCACCACCTCGGCGACCACCATGTGGCCGAGCAGCGGCGCACGCCGGCCGGTGACCCGCGCCCAGGCCACCTGCGGATGGGCGGTGAGCACGTCGCGGACCAGACCGGCGGAGACCTTGCTGCCACCGACGTTGATCTCGTCGGAGTCCAGCCGACCGGTGATCAGCACCCGGTCGTCGACGATCTGCACCCGGTCGCCGGTACGGACCGGGCCGTCCAGCCCGGCACCGTGGTAGGGCGAGGTGATTACCAGTTCCCCGTCGCGTACGCCGAGGGTGGGGCGGCCGGGCGCGGCCCGGTCCAGCCACTCGACCGGGAACCCGGCCCGCCCGTCGTGCACCACGATGGCGGCGCCGACCTCGGAGGAGGCGTAGATCCAGGAGATCCGGCTCGCCGGGAACACCTCCCGCAGCCGGTCCAGGATCGCCTGGTCGACCGGTTCGCCGCCGAGGGTGAGCTGGCGCAGCGGCACCCGGGCCAGCGCGGCCGGATCGCGGTGCAGGGCACGGCGCCAGAAGGTCGGCGTGCCGGAGGCGGCGTCCACGCCGTGCGCGGCGGCCAACGCCGGCCAGTCGTCGAGCTGGTCCGGCTCGATCACCACCAGGTGCTGCCCCGGCTGGGTCAGCGACAGCGTCACCACCTGCCACCAGGCGTACGTGCCCGGGGCGTACGGGCAGAGCCAGGTCCGGCTCGGCTGGTGGCCGCGGACCGTGGTCAGCGACTCCAGGGTGTGCCCGACCCGCTTGGGGCGACCGGTGGAACCGGAGGTCAGCAGCCAGAGTCGGCCGGGGTCGGCCGGGCGCGGGCGGGCCGTGGCCGCGGCGTCGGCGGAATCGGCCGCGACGGCGATGTCGGCGCCGGCGTCGAGCACGGTGAACCCGGTGTCGCGCAGCTCGTCCCGCATCGCCGGGTCGACCCGGCTGGCCGTGCTGAGCAGCAGTTCGGTGCCGTGCACAGCGTGGTGGCGGGCGGCGGCGAGCGCGTACCGGGCGGAGTGGGCGAGCACGGCGGCCGGGCCCGCCAGGGTCAGCTCCGGCAGATCCCGCCAGGTCAGCACCCTGCCGTCGACGACGATGCGGTTGTCGGCGCCGGCCGGGTGCGGGGCGGCCCGGTGGGCGGTCGCGACGCTCACTGCCGCTGGAGCTCGACGAGGAAGTCGAGCACGTCGCCGACGGTGGCGATCCGGCGCAGCCCGGGGGCGTCGAAGTTCAGCTCCTCCCCCGTCTCGTCCTCCACTCGCAGCGCCAGCTCGGAGAAGTCCAGCGACCGGAACCCGACCTCCCGCAGATCCGCGGCGTCGTCGTCGGGCAGCACCTTGCCCTGGTTCTTGAGGACCTCGCCCATGAGGTCGCGAATCTGCGCGCGACTCAATTCCTTCATGGGCCGGAGTGTACAGCCAGGTGAATCGTGATTAGGGTGCCCGGTGACCACGGAAACGAATCGGAAAGCGAGCGGTACGTGCTGCGTGACGCCACCGAGGACGACGTTAACCTGATGTTGTCCTGGCGTAATCAGGAAGTCAACCGGCAGGTCAGCAAGACCAGCCACGTCATCGGCGCCGACGAGCACCGGCGCTGGTGGTCGGCGGTCCGCACCGACCCCACCCGCCGGGTGCTCACCTACCTGCGCGACGGGGTGCCCGCCGGCGTGGTCACCTTCTTCGACCTGCGGCTGGACGGTCCGCGTACCGGGTCCTGGGGCTTCTACCTGGACGCCGACGGACTGGCCGAGCGGGGCGAGACGCTGCCCGCCTGGCTGGAGGTCATGCGGGAGGCCGTGGATCACGCCTTCGACGTGTTGACGCTGAACCGGCTCGAGGGCGAGGTACTCGCCCACAACACCGTCGTGCGCCAGATGAACCGCCGGTTCCGTTTCGTCGAGGGCGATGGTCGCCAGGAGATCCATGACGGCCGGGAAATCACCGTCATCCCCATTTCCCTGGATCGCGCCAACCGCCGCCGACGGTAGCTTTTCCCGCCGTCCATTGGCTGTTCACTCGACGTTCGCAAAATCGGCATCCGCCGTTTTCCGGGACACCGGGAATTGCGTCAACCGCGCCGCCAGGCGGCCCACTTCTGCGCCGGGTCACCGCCGAGCCGGACGAAGCCGTACCGCGCGCCGTCCCAGTCGTCCGGCTCGCCCGGCGCCCATCGGGCGAAGACCACGTCGGCAACGGCCGGTGGACGGTCGGCGAACCACGGCACCTCAGTCCAGGTGACCTGGTGGCTGAGGTTGAACCGGATCACGTACGGCACTCCGGTGGAGGCCCGGACCCGCTCCCCCGGGCGGATCCCGAGGTCGGCGACGCTCCGCGCGGGCGTACCGGCGGCGGCCATCGGGCCCATCAACCGCTGCGCGATCACCTGCATGGTGGCGAGGTTGACCACGACCAGGGCGGCGAGCGCCACCGCCCGGAACCGACGGCGGCGGGCCGCGACGACGAGCAGCAGACAGGCGACGACTCCGACCGCCGCCCCGACCAACGGCCGCATCTGCCGCCACCCGCCCGTCAACGCCATCAGGTCCGGCGCGCTGAACCCGCCGTAGCGCAGTGCCTCGCCCCGCGCCTCGGCGTACGCCAGCCGGGCGTGGACCAGCAGCCCGCCGGCGGCGAGCACGGCCACCGTGACGGCGGCGTGCCGCACCAGCGGCCGGTACGCCGTGTCGAGCAGGACGCCGACGCCGATCACCAGCCAGAACGGGGCGAGCATCTGCACGTACCGGCCGTAGATGGCGTCCGCCGGCTTGTCCGTGATGCCGGCCAGCACCACCGCCGCACCCACGGCCACCCCGACGGTGGTCGCCAGCGCCACCCCGAGCGTCCACCGGGCCGGGTCGTCGCGACCCGCGCGGCGCAGCCGGGCGACGGCGGCGCTGCCGGCCAGCCCGGCCAACCCGAAGGTGATGACCACCAGGTACCACAGTTGGGTGCCGACCGCCGCCAGCACCCGCAGCAGACCCGGGCCGGAGGCCACTGCCCGCAGGGTGCTCTCGCCGGGCGGATCGCCGAGCAGCCGGACCGTGTCGCCGAGCAGCCGCACCCCGGCCTCGTTGCCCAGTGCGGCGGCCAGCACCGGCAGCGTCGCGGCCAGCACCCCGGCCGGGCCGAGCCGGCGGCGGCCGACCAGCAGCAGCACCAGCACGGCGTAGCTGGCCACGATCACCACGCCGCGCGAGTGCAGCAGGTGGCCCGCGCCGGCGAGCGCCCCGGCCACGGCGGCGGTGAGCGGACCCGGCCGCTCGACCAGCCGGTGCACGGCGAGCAGCCAGCCGACCAGCAGCGGGGCGAGTACCGCGTCGGTCATCGCCACACCGGCGTAGAAGACCGCCGCGGGCAGCGTCGCCGCCACCGCGGCGGCGACCAGGGCGGGCCAGCGGGGCAGGTTCAGCAGCCGCCGGCCGAGCAGGTACGCCAGCGGCAGCAGGGTCGCGTTCAGCGCCGCGTTGATCACCCGCACCAGCAGGTACGTGTCGATGAAGTCCCGGTCGAGCAGGAAGGCCGGCGCGATCAGCAACGGGTAGCCGATCCGGCGCAGTGTCCCGTTCTCGCTGCTGAACCCGCCGGGACCGCCGGCCAGCGCCCGGGCCGTGTTGAGGTAGCTGTCCTCGTCGGTGTGCGCGATCGGCATGCTGCTGTGCCGGGCCAGCCAGAGCCGCCAGGCCACGCCGAGCAGCCAGCCGAGCACCAGCAGCAGGGGCAGCACCATGCGCCGGCGCGGCGGTGCCGGCCCGGCCGGTTCCGCGGCCCGGGCCACCTGGACTCCGACGGTCATCGTCCCTCCCGAGACGGGCACCGGGACGAATTCGGTCGGCGGCCGTCGAGTCGCCCTGCCCGGTCGGGTCGACACACTACTGACCAGGTCAAGGGCGGTCGGCAGGCACGCCGAGGGGTAGGAAGTGTTCGCCGATCGGGTGCCCGCCATTCACCGTCCGAGCGGATCCGGTTAACCGCAGGGCGTGGGCGTGTTAACCCGCCGGGTCTAGCGTTCCCACCCGGCCGGCCGGCCGAGGCCCCGCCGGATCATCGACGAACACGGGAGCACCACATTGAGCGAGCTGAGCGGATCGTCCATCCTTGTCACCGGGGGCACGGGCTCCTTCGGCCGGACCTTCCTGCGGCACCTCCTCGCCGAGGTCGATCCGGCCCGCGTGGTGGTCTTCTCGCGTGACGAACTCAAGCAGTACGAACTGCGCCAGCAGCTCGGCGACGACCCCCGGCTGCGCTGGTTCATCGGCGACATCCGGGACCGGCACCGGCTGACCCGGGCCATGCACGGGGTCGACCACGTGGTGCACGCCGCGGCCCTCAAGCAGGTCGACACGGCCGAGTACAACCCCTCGGAGTTCATCGCCACCAACATCACCGGCTCTCAGCACGTGGTGGACGCGGCGATCGAGGCCGGGGTGAAGAAGGTCGTCGCCCTCTCCACCGACAAGGCGTCCAGCCCGATCAACCTGTACGGCGCGACCAAGCTGGTCGGCGACAAGCTGTTCGTGTCGGCCAACCACTACGCCGCGCAGCACCCGACCCGGTTCGCGGTGGTGCGCTACGGCAACGTGGTCGGCAGCCGCGGCTCCGTGGTCCCGCTGTTCCGCCGGCTCGCCGCCGAGGGCAAGAGCCTGCCGATCACGGACAAGCGGATGACCCGCTTCTGGATCACCCTCGAGCAGGCCGTGCAGTTCGTCATCGACTCGTTCGACCAGATGCAGGGCGGCGAGCTGTTCGTGCCGCGCATCCCCAGCATGCGCATCCTCGACCTGGTCGAGGCGGTCGCCCCGGACGCCACCACGCACGAGATCGGCATCCGCCCGGGCGAGAAGCTGCACGAGGAGATGATCGCCCCGGACGACAGCCGCCGGACGCTGATCGCCAAGGACCGCTTCATCGTGCAGCCGACCATCGCCACCTGGGGCTACCAGCCGCCGGTGGACTGCGAGCCGGTGGCCGACGGTTTCGCGTACCAGTCGGACACCAACGACGAGTGGCTCACCGTGGCGCAGCTGCGCGAGATGCTCGGCATCACGGCATGACCTCGTTCCTACCGCAAGGCCGGCAGTCGGTCACCGAGGACGACGTCGCCGCCGTGGTCGCCGCCCTGCGCAGCGACTGGCTCACCACCGGACCGGAGGTCGCCGCCTTCGAGGCGGACATCTCCGCATGGGCCGGCGGGGCCGGGGTGACCACCGTCTCCAACGGCACCGCGGCGCTGCACGTGGCGTACGCGGCGGCCGGCATCGGCCCCGGCGACGAGGTGATCGTGCCGCCGATGACGTTCGTGGCCACCGCCAGCAGCGCCGTGGCGCTCGGTGCCCGGGTCGTCTTCGCCGACGTCGAGGAGGAGACCTTCACCCTCGACCCGGCCGCCGTGGCGGAGGCGACCACCGCGCGGACGAAGGTCGTCGCCGCGGTGGACTACGCCGGCCACCCGGCCGACTACGACGCGCTGCGCACCGCGCTCGACGGCAGCGACGCGCTGCTGCTCGCCGACGCCGCCCACTCGATCGGGGCCACCTACCGGGGCCGGCCGGTCGGAGCACTGGCCGACCTGACCACGTTCTCGTTCTTCCCCACCAAGAACCTGACCACCGCCGAGGGCGGCGCGGTCGCCACCACCGACCCGGAGCTGCTCAAGCGGGCCCGCCGGTTCCGCAACATCGGACTGGTCCGGGAACGCGACGAGCAGCGCTGGCCGGACGAGGGCGGCTGGCACCAGGAGGTGCACGAGTTCGGGCTGAACTACCGGCTGCCCGACGTGCTCTGCGCGCTCGGTCGCAGCCAGCTGCGCCGCCTCGGTGACTTCCTGGCCCGCCGGGCCGCGCTGGTGGCCCGCTACGACGAGGCGCTGGCCGACCTGCCCGGCGTGCTGACCCCGGGCCGGCGGGACTGGGCCGCACCGGCCTGGCACCTGTACCCGATCCGGGTCCTCGACGGCCGGCGCCGCGAGGTGTACGACCGGATGCGCGCCGCCGGCATCGGGGTGCAGGTAAACTACATCCCCGCACACTGGCACCCCGCCTTCGCCGACCTCGGCTACCGCCGCGGCAGCTGCCCGGTGGCGGAGACCTTCTACGCCCAGCAGCTGTCGCTGCCGCTGTACCCGGGGCTGAGCGACGCCGACCAGGACCGGGTCATCGAGACGCTGGCCGCGACGCTGCGCGGAGTTCCGGTCCGGCCCGCCGCCTGAGGGGACGTGGATGCACCACGCGAACCACTTCTACGGCCACGCCCACGTGCTGGCCCGCTATGCGGGGCTGGGTGACGGGCACCCGCCCCGGATCAACGGGTACGTCCAGCACGGCTGGAACATCGGCGACGGCCTCGCCCCCGGGCACCCGTACGCCGAGCGGACACCGAGCCTGCTGTGGTCCGAGCAGACCCGGCGACGGGCCTGGTCGGTCGGGCGGCGCAACGTCACTGTGATCGGGGCACCCTTCGTCTACCTGCTGGCCATGCAATCCGACGAACCGCAGCCCGAGCGGGAGGGCACCATCTGGTACCCGTTCCACGGCTGGGAGGGCCAGCACGTCAAGGGCGACCACAAGGAGCTGATCGCCCGGATCCGGGACACCGAACCCGGGCCGGTCACCGTCTGCCTCTACTGGCACGAGCACCGGATGCGCCGGGTCCGCCGGCTCTACGAGAACGCCGGCTTCCGGGTCATCTGCCACGGCTACCGCGGCCACTGGTGGAAGGACACCGACCCGGAGTTCCTGGACCGTCAGCTCGCCGAGCTGCGCCGGCACGCCCGGGTCGCCTCCAACCGGCTGACCAGCGCTATCTTCTACGGCATCGCCGCCGGCTGCGAACCCGCCGTGTACGGCGACCCGATGGTGCTGGCCAACGAGGACCCGACCTTCGGCGGCACCGCCCGGATCCGTCGACAGTGGCCCGAACTGCACGGCGAACAGGTGCACCTACCCACCGCCGTGGAGATCGCCCGCGCCGAGCTGGGCACCGACCACCGCTACCCGCCCGCCGCGCTACGGGAACTGCTGGGCTGGGCGCACCTGCAGGAGGAGACGACGTGACAACCGAGACGGCGCCGGCGGTGGCGCTGCCCGGCGGCGAGATGCTGAGCTGGTCCGACCAGCGCGGCGAAACCGGCAACGACCCGCTCGCGGCCCTGGCCGCGCGGCTGGTGCCGGCCGGCGCCCGGGTGCTGCTGGCCGGGCCGCACGACCCGGCCCTGCTCGACGCGCTGACCCACGCCCGCATCACCTGCCTGCTGCGCGGCTACCCCGACGCGGCGGCGGTCGCCGGCCGGGTCGACCGGGTACTGGTGGCCGGCCCGCACGGCCTCCCGCCCGGCGAGGAGTACGACGTGGTGATCGCCGCCGGCGGGCTGGACGCCGTCGAGTCGGTCGAGGGCGCGCGGCTGGGCTGGGACGCGGCGCTGGCCCGCCTGGTGGCGGCCGTCCGACCGGGCGGCCAGCTGCTGCTGCGGCTGGACAACCCGCTCGGCGTGCACCGGCTGGTCGCCGCCACCGGCTGGTACGCCGGCCGGGACGACGCCGAGTGGACGGTCGGCGGGGTGCTCGACGCCCACCGCCCGGCCAACCTGGACCAGCTGCGCGTACGGCTGGCCGCAACCGGAATGCGGGCCGGGGCCAGCTACGCCGCGTACCCCCGCCCGGACCTGACCACCGCGTTGCTGGCGACCGACCAGCTGGCCCGGCGAACCAGCTCCGGGCTGTTCGACGCGGTACTGCACGACGCCTGCACCAGCGGGTTCGGCGGCCGATTCGTGCTCGCCGACCCGGCCCGGCTGGCCGTGGACGCGCTGCACGCCGGCCGCGCCGCCGAGCTGGCCCCGTCCTGGCTGGTACTCGCCCACCGGACCGTTGACTCGTCGGCGACCGACGAGCGCTACGGCACCGCTGCCGTCGACCGCGACGGGTTGCCGGTGGCGCTGGTGCAGGCCGGCGGGCCGGGCAATGCCGTGGTCGAGGTGGTCGACGGGCCGCAGGGCTGGTCCTGGCACCGCCCCGACCCGGGTGACCGCACCGAGGCGGCATCGGCGCCGTACGCCAGTCGGGAGGTCGCCTTCCGCGACCCGGCCGCACCGGACGGGCCGGTGCCCGACGGACGCCTGCTGCGCAGCCTGCTGCTCGACGGTTGCCTACGCCGCGACACGACCCTGCTGCGCCGGCTGCTGCGCGGCTACGCCGACTGGCTCGCCAACCAGGCGGACGACGGGCGGCTCACCGGGGCGGTGGCGTTGGCCGGCGCGGACAACCTGGTCGTCGCCGGCGACCGTTTCGCGGTGCTCGACCCGACCTGGCGGGCCAACGCACCGTTGCCGGTCGACGTGGTGCTGGCCCGTACCCTGTGGCGCTTCTCCGCCGAGCTGCTCACCGGCGGCTACGCCCACCCGTGGACCTCCACCCTGGACGTGGCGGGGCTGACCGTGGTGCTCGGCGGGGTGGCCGGGTGGGACTTCGACCGGGCCGTCGTGGACGCCGCGGTGGAGACGGAGGCCGCGATCGGCGCCGCGGTACGCGGGCTGGACGCCGACGGGCGGGTCGGCCTCGACGCCGAACTGCGGGCGGTCACGCCGACCGACCCGCCGCCCGGACCGGGCAGCTACCAACAGCTGCGCGAGGCGTGGCTGCGCCAGCAGGAGGAGAACACCCGGCTCACCGCACTGCTCAAGTGGACCGAGGATCTGCTCACCTCGCGCGAGCGCGCGTTGCGCCGGGCCGAGGCGGCGGTCGACCTGCTCAGCGGCTCACTCAGCTACAAGGTCGGCCGGCTGGCGATCACTCCGGCCCGGCTGGCCAAGCGGGGCGCCCGAGCCGCCAAACGCCGGGCCACCGCCGCCATCGCCCAGAGGCAGCAGGACCGCCCGGACAAGCAGGAGCAGCAGTGAGCGAGCGGATCGTCGGCATCGTGCAGGCCCGGATGGGCTCGTCCCGGCTGCCCGGCAAGGTGCTCCGCCCGCTGGCCGGGCGCAGCGTCCTCGGCCGGGTGGTCCGCGCCGCCCAGGACAGCGGGGTGCTCGCCGACCTGGTGGTGGCGACGAGCACCGACGCCGTCGACGATCCGGTGGTGGCCGAGTGCGACCGGCTCGGGGTGGCCTGGCACCGGGGCCCGGTCGACGACGTGCTGACCCGGTTCGTCGGTGCCCTCGACGCGCACCCCGGCGACGCCGTCATGCGGTTCACCGCGGACTGCCCACTGCTGGACCCGGAGATCGTCACGTTGGTCGCCTCGGTGTACCGCGCGGTGCCGGGACTCGATTACGCCAGCACGTCGATCGCCCGTACCCTGCCCCGCGGGCTGGACGTGGAGATCATCCGGGCCGACGCGCTGCGCACCCTGGACCGCCTCGCCGCCGACCACCACCGGGTGCACGTCACCTCGTACGCGTACGCCCATCCCGAGCTGTTCCGGGTGCTTGGCGTGACCCTCACGCCGGACCGCTCGCCGTTGCGGCTCACCCTGGACACCGAACGGGACTGGGAGTTGATTCGCGCGGTCACGGAGCACTTCGGTGACGTCAGCGTGCCGCTGGCCAAGCTCGCCGACTGGCTCGACGGGCAGCCGGCGCTCCGCGCGCTCAACGCCGACGTCCAGCAGAAGCAGTTGGAGGAATGCTGAGCACGGTACGCGTCGGCCTGCGCTGCGACGCCGGGCCACAGCGCGGCGTCGGGCACCTGGTCCGCTGTCTCGCCCTCGGCGAGGAGTTCCTGGCCCGGGGCGCCACGGTCGAGGTGTTCGGCACGGTGGACGGCGTCGACTGGGCGGCCGGGCAGCTCGCCACCCGGGGCATCCCGCTGCACCCCGGCCCGGACACCCCGGACGGGCTGGTCGAGGCGGCCCGCCGGCACCACCTGGACGTGCTGGTGCTCGACTCGTACGAGCTGGATCCCGCCGGGGCGGGCGCGCTGCGCGCCGCCGGCGTGGTGACCCTGGCCATCGTCGACGGCGACACCCGGGGTCAGGACGCCGACCTCTACCTCGACCAGAACTTCGGCACCGACCTGGTGGTGCCGGCGGGGCGGCTGCTGGCCGGCAGCGACTACGCGATGCTGCGCGACTCGGTGCTGGCCGCCCGACCGGCCACCGCCCGCCCGGCGGCGGAGGTGGACCGCCCCTCGGTGCTGGCCTTCTTCGGCGGCACCGACGCGGCCGGCGCGGCACCGGTGCTCACCGAGCTGCTGCTGTCGACCGGCCGGCCGATGGAACTCACCGTCGTCGCCGGCCGGCCCGAGGTGGCCGCCCGGCTCGCCCGGATGGCGCCCGGACCGGGGCAGTCGCTGCTCCCGGTGCCACCCACCGGCGCGCTGCCCGCCCTGATCGCCGCGGCGGACCTGGTGGTCAGCGCGGCCGGCACGTCGACCTGGGAGCTGTGCTGCCTGGGCGCCCCGTCGGCGCTGGTCTGCGTGGTGGACAACCAGCGCGAGTCGTACCACCGGGTGGTCGCGGCCGGGCTGGCCGCCGGGCTCGGCGAGCTGCCGGCGCTGGCCACCGACGGGCCGGCCGGGCAGGCCGCCCGCGCCGCCGCCGTGCACACCCTGGCCGGGCTGCTGGGCAGCGGGGCACGTCGGGCGGAGTTGTCCGCCCAGGCCCGGGAAGCGGTCGACGGACGCGGACGCGGGCGGGTCGTCGACGCGGTCCTCGACGCACTCCACCGCCAGCAGGTCGCACAGGTGTACTAACGCCCTGCTAGGGTGGCCGCATGTCGCAGGCCGCGTACCAGCCGTCGATGCTCGACGTCACCGACGCGCCACCTACCCTCGGGTCGCTGGCCGGGCCGTTGCGCCGGCACCCGCTGAGCCGGGGCGCCTGGGTCGACCACCTGCCGGGCTGGGTGCACGGCTCCGACCAGGTGCTCGACGTGCTGCTGCGGGAGGTGCCGTGGCGGGCCGAGCGGCGCACCATGTACGACACCGAGGTCGACGTGCCCCGGCTGCTCTGCTGGTACGGTGCCGGCCGGCCGCTGCCGCACCCGGTGCTGCTGGCCGCGCGGGAGACGCTGACCCGGCACTACGCCGACGAGCTGGGCGAGCCGTTCGTGACCGCCGGCATGTGCCTCTACCGCGACGGCCGCGACAGCGTGGCCTGGCACGGCGACACCCAGGGCCGCTCCGCACACACCGACACGATGGTCGCCATCGTCTCCTTCGGTTCGCCCCGCCAGCTGCTGCTGCGCCCGCGCGGCGGTGGCGCCGGCCTGCGCTTCCCGCTCGGCCACGGCGACCTGGTCGTGATGGGCGGCTCCTGCCAGCGCACCTGGGAGCACGCCGTACCGAAGACCGCCCGCCCGGTCGGCCCCCGGGTCAGCGTCCAGTTCCGCCCCACCGGCGTCGCCTGACCGGGCTCGGGGCGCCCCCGAACCGGTGGAACGGCATCGGGGACGCCCCAGCACCAGGGGGCGGCCGGGCCCGTCAGTCGTCTTCGGCGAAGACCAGGCGGTCCGGCGAGGTGCGCCGGCCGCGCAGCCGCGCGATGATCCGCGGCAGGTACGGCACCACCAGCGCCAACACGGTGAGCAGCAGCAGGGTGAGGGTGAGCGGCCGGGTCACGAAGATCGTCAGATCCCCGTTGCCGACCAGCAACGCCCGTCGGAACTGCATCTCCATCATCGGCCCGAGGATCACGCCGAGGATGACCGGCGCGATCGGGAAGTCGAAGTGGCGCATCCCCCACCCGAGCACGCCGATGGCGTACGCGATGAAGACCTGGTTCACGCTGCTCGTCGCGGCGTACACGCCGAGCGTGGCGAAGAGCAGGATCCCGGCGTAGAGCATCGGTCGGGGAATCTGCAGCACCTTGACCCAGACCTTGATCAGCGGCAGGTTCAGCGCCAGCAGCAGCACATTGCCGACGTAGAGCGACGCGATCAGCGCCCAGACCAGCTCAGGCGACCGATCGAAGAGCTGCGGCCCGGGCTGAAGGTTGAAGATCTGGAACGCGGCCAGCATCACCGCCGCCGTCGCCGACGTCGGGATCCCGAGCGTCAGCATCGGCACCAGTACCCCCGAGAACGCCGCGTTGTTCGCGGCCTCCGGCCCGGCCACCCCCTCGATCGCGCCCTTGCCGAACTGCTCCTTGTTCTTCGACCGGTGCTTCTCGTAGGTGTAGGACAGGAACGTCGGCACGTCGGCACCGCCGGACGGCAGCGCGCCGAACGGGAACCCGAACGCCGTACCCCGCAACCAGGGCCGCCACGACCGGCGCCAGTCGTCCCGGGTCATCCAGCCGAAGCCGGCCGACCCGCCGGGCGAGAGCGGCGCGACGTGCTCGGGAAGCTGCCGCAGCCGGCTCGCCACGTGTAGCGTCTCGCCGATCGCGAAGAGTCCGACGATCACCACCACGACGTCGATGCCTTCGAGCAACTCCATCGTGCCGAAGGTGAACCGGGCCTGGCCGGTCAGACCGTCTATGCCGACGAGCCCGAGGAAGAGCCCGAGGACCAGCGAGATCAGCCCCCGGACGAGCGACCGCCCGACCAGCGCGGTCACCGCCACCATCGCGAGCAGGGTCAGCGCGAAGTAGTCCGCCGCCCGGAACGTGGTGGCGAGCTTCGCGACCGGCAGCGCGAACACGCTCAGCAGCAGGGTGGAGATGGTGCCGGCGACGAACGAGCCGATGGCCGCCGTCGCCAACGCGGCCTTGGCCCGGCCGCGACGCGCCATCTGGTGTCCCTCGATGGCGGTCGCCACCGAGGCCGACTCGCCCGGTGTGTTCAGCAGGATCGAGGTCGTCGATCCGCCGTACATGGCGCCGTAGTAGATGCCGGCGAACATGATGAACGCGCCGATCGGCTCGTCGAGGCTGAAGGTCACCGGCAGCAGCAGCGCGATCGTCAGCGCGGGCCCGATGCCGGGCAGCACGCCGACGAACGTGCCGAGCGTGACGCCGATCGCGGCGTAGAGCAGGTATTCCGGGCTCAGCACCGTGCCGAAGCCGGAGAGCAGGTCACCGAAGACGTTCATAGCGGCAACACACCGCCGGGCAGGAAGAGGTCGAGCAACCTCGTGAACGACAGGTAGATGGCCAGCGAGAGGACGACGGCCACGACGCTGTCGCGGATCCAGTTCCGGCTACCGAGCACGCGGGCCGTCCAGACGAAGAACCCGACGGCGGAGAGGACGAAGCCGGCGTACTCCAGGGCGATCGCGAAGCCGACCAGCCCGATGGCGACCAGGACGGGTGCCACCAGACCAACCGGAGTCGGCTCGCCGGTCTCCAGTTCGTCAGGGTCGGGGGCCGACCCCTCGGTGCCGGGCGCCGGTTCGGCGGCGGTGGCGGTGGCCGCCGAGGCCCGCCCGGGGCGGAACTGCGCCAGGTAGACGGCGCAGACCGCCACCCAGGCGCCGGTCACGATGACCGGCGCCAGGTGCGGCCCCTGCGGGTCGAAGTCGCCGTCCGCCGCCTGGATCGCCAGACAGAACAGCACGATCCCGACGGCCAGCAGCCCGACCGCGACGACGGCGTGAGCGGGGAAGCGGCCGGTGGGCCGGTCCTCCTGGGACCGGCCCACCGGTTCGCCGAACGTGACGGCCATGGTCAGCCCAGTCCGATCTCGGACAGGACCGCCGTGATGCGTTCGGTCTCGCTGGTGAAGAACGCGGCCGCCTCGTCGCCGCTCTTGTAGAAGTCCTCCCAGCCCTGTTCGGCCACGATGGACTTCCACGACTCCGAGGCGTGCACCCGGTCGATCAGGTCGGTGATCGCCTGCTTGGTCGCGTCGTCGATCCCGGGCGGGGCGACCACGCCGCGCCAGTTCATCAGCTCGACGTCGTACCCCTCCTCCTTGATGGTCCTGGTCGGGGTGCCGGTGCCGAGGTCGATGCCGGTGCTGCCGGAGACCGCCAGCGCCCGCACCATGCCGCTCGCGACCAGGTCCCGGAACTCGCTCTGCCCGGAGACCGCGGCGGTCAGGTCGCCGGCCAGCAGCGCGGCCTTCGACTCGCCACCGCCCGAGTAGGCGACGTACTTCATCTGCTTGGGGTCCGCGCCCGCCGCCCGGGCGAGGAGGCCGACGAGGATCTGGTCGGTGCCGCCCGCCGAACCACCACCCCAGTTGATCGACGAGGGGTTGGCCTTGGCATCGTCCATGAGCTGGGTGAGGGTCTGGTACTTGGAGTTCGCGGGGACGACGATGACCTCCTGCTCGGCGGTCACGGTCGCGATCGGCGTGGTCTGGGCGAGACTGACCGGCGACTTGTTGGTCACCACGCCGCCGACCATGACCAGCCCGGTCACCATCAGCGTGTGCGGATCGCCGTTGCTCTTCGACGCGAGCTGAGCGAGGCCGAGCGTGCCGGCGGCCCCGGGCACGTTGAAGACCTCGACGGACTGGTCCACCAGCTTGTCGTCGGTGATCGCCTTCTGGATCGACCGGGCGGTGATGTCCCAGCCACCACCCGGCGCCGCCGGCGCCATCAACTGCAGAGTCCTCGTCGGGTAGGCGGCGGCGTTGCCGGCGCCGTCGGCCGTGTCCTTCGCGCAGGCCGCAGTCGTCAACAGCGCGGCCACGGCGACGGCCACGAACGCCCGGCGGGACCGGTGGCCGACCGGTCGGGGGCCCGCAGGGGTGACCGGATACGTCATGACGTCCTCCTTGCACGACGCGTTGCAGCGCCGTGAAGCACAGGTTTCGGGGATGCTGCGTCGGGTGACGCTGAGCGGTGATGCTGCCCACACCAGCGACGGCCGTCACCGTTGCGTAACCGGAGTGCGTTGTGAAACTTCTGGTCACGCGATCCAGCGGTAGCGGCGTTGCGGACGGCCGGCGGCGCCGTAGCGCAGCCGCACCTCCGCCTTCCCCGTGCCGACGAAGTGCTCGAGGTACCGCCGGACGCTCACCCGAGACAGGCCGGTCTTCTCCCCGCACTCACCGGCCGAAAGGTCACCGGCATGCTCACGCAGCGTCTCCGCGATCATCTCGGCGGTCGCCGTGGTGAGACCCTTCGGCAGCGTCGACTGGGCCGGGCGCAGCGCCACGAAAAGCTCGTCGACGTCGTCCTGCCCGACCGAGTCGGTGCCGGCGAGCCGTCCGTACGCCGCCGCGTAGCGCTCCAGCCGGTCGCGGAGCACGTCGAAGCCGAACGGCTTCAGGACGTAGTGGACGACACCGCCACGCAGCGCCGCGCGTACCGTCGGCACGTCCCGGGCCGCGGTCACGACCAGGACGTCCGGGCCGTCGCCCGACTCCCGCAGCTGGCGCATCACCTCCAGGCCGGTGATGTCGGGCAGGTAGATGTCGAGCAGCACCAGGTCGGGGCGGAGGGTCGCGATCTGCGCCAGCGCGTCGGCACCGGTGTAGGCCACGCCGACGGTGGAGAAGCCGGGAATCCGGTCCACGAAGCCGCGGTGCACCCGGGCCACCATGAAATCGTCGTCGACGACGAACACCCGGATCATGCGATCGCCTTCACCGCGGACGGAAGCCGGGCGACGAACGTCGCACCGTCCACCGTGACGCTGCCGCCACGATGGACGCAGATCAGCCGAATCATCGCGAGGCCGAGCCCGTGGTGGCCCTGCTCGCCGTGCTTGGTGCTGTAGCCCTGCTCGAACACCCGCTCGGCCAGCGCCGCCGCCACCCCGGCGCCGGAGTCGCGCACGGTCACCACGACCTCGGTCGCGTCGGCGACCACGGAGACCTCCACCCGGCCGCCCGGACCGATCGCGTCGAAGGCGTTGTCGACAAGGTTCCCGACGATCGTCACCAGGTCCGCGGAGAGCCGGTCGCCACCGCCCGGCAGCTCCCCGACCGCCGGCAGGTCCGAGTTCCCTGTGATCGACAGCGTCACGCCCTGCTCCGCCGCGAGGCTCGACTTGGCGATCAGCAGCGCCGCCAGCGCCGGATCGCGGATCAGCCGGGTCACCTCCCGGTTGAGGCTCTCGTGCAGCTCGCTGGTACGCGTGATGTAACGGACCACCTCGTCGTGCTCGCCCAGCTCGACCAGGCCGGCGATGGTGTGCAGCCGGTTGACGAACTCGTGCGCCTGGGCGCGCAGCGTGTCGGTGGTGTGCCGACTCACGTCCAGCTCCCGGCGCAACGCGGTCAGCTCGGTGCGGTCGCGCAGCGTGGTCACCGAACCGACCGGACGGCCACGCAGCAGCACCGGCTGCCGGTTCAACACGATCACCCGGTCGTCACTGAGCACCACCTGGTCGACCCCGGTCACCTCGCCGGTCAGCACATCCAGCAGCCGCCCTTCGAGGCCCTGGTCGAGCAGCGACCGCCCGACCGAATCGGCATCGAGACCGAGCAGCCGGATCGCCTCGTCGTTGACCAGCGTCACCCGGTGCACGCTGTCGGTGCCGATCACTCCCTCCTTGATGCCGTGCAGCATCGCCTCGCGATGCTCGACCAGACCACTGATCTCGCGTGGTTCGAGCCCGAGCGTCTGCCACTTGACCCGACGGGCGAGCAGCAGCGAGCCGACGACGCCGAGCGCGACCCCGACCACCAGGTACGTCAGCAGGTTGGTCAACGCCGCACCGAGCTGGTCGACCAGCGTCGGATAGGGGCGGCCGACGACGATCATGCCGATGAACCGACCGTCCTCCTCGTCCAGCACCGGCACGTGGGCGACCAGTTCCTTGCTGCCGTGATCGATCACGCCGACCCAGGAACGCCCGGTCAGACCGGTGCTCGACCCCATCGGGGTGAGCTGCCCGGCGTCCGGGCCGGTGACGATCGTGCCGCGAGCGTCGGTGACCACGACGTAGGAGGCGCCGGAGACCGCTCGCGCCGTCTCCGCCACCGTCTCCAGCGCGTCGTGACCGAGCGGGTTGTTGAGCCCCAGCCGGACCGTCCGGTTGATCGCCGCGTTCTCACCGACCGAGCGGAGCCGGTCACCCTCGCTGCGCCGGAACGCCACGTCGGCCTCCGCGACCGAGACGGCCGCGACCGCGAGGACCACCAGCAGCACGATGCCGAGCTGCAGGAGGAGCATCTGCCCCGCCAGCGACAAACGCTGAGGCACCATCCCCTCCTCCCATGGCCGATCGCACGGCACTTTGTACCCCAGTCGGGGTTTTGGCGTTTTTGGTGGTAGCCGCATTTCGCGTGTGACCAGCAAAGTGCGTGCGACCGCCGCCCGCAAGCCTGGTATTGCCGGGATGTTTCTTGCAGGATCGACCCGTGCGGCGCAGGCGGGTGCTGGGAGGCGCGCTGGCGCTGGCCGGAAACGCCATCGTCGGCGGGCACCTGGCGGGTTGCGGCCAATCGTCAGAACTGTCCGACCTGCGGCTGATGGTGCCCAACCCGCCGGGCAGCGGATACGACATCACGGCCCGCGTGCTCGCGAACACGCTCGACACGGCCGGGATCGCCCGCGGCATCGAGGTCTTCAACCTCCCCGGCGGCGGTGGGGTGGTGGCGCTGCGCCGGCTGGCCTACGAACGCGGAAACGGCCGCCTGGCGATGATGATGGGACTCGGCGTCGTCGGCGCGCAGAGCGCGATCGGCTCCCCGGTCACCCTGCAGGAGATGACGCCGATCGCCCGGCTGGTGCAGGAGCCGGCGGTCATCGTGGTGACCCGCGACTCGCCCTACCGTGACCTGGACGCGCTCGTCTCGGCCTGGCGCGCCGACCCGGCCGAGATGGTGATCGGCGGCGGCTCCTCGATCGGCGGGCCGGACCACCTCGCGACCATGCTGGTCGCGGACGCGATCGGCGTCGCCCCGGTCACGGTCGCCTACCGACGGTACGACGGCGGCGGCGACCTGCTGGCGGCGATCCTCGGCCGCGAGGTCGCGTTCGGCATGTCCGGGCTCAGCGAGTACGCCAACCAGATCGCGGAGGGCCAACTCCGCGCGCTCGCCGTGACCAGCGCCGAACCCGTGGCCCAGCTGCCGGCGCCGACGATGCGTTCGGCCGGGGTCGATACGGTCTTCAACAACTGGCGCGGCATCGTGGCCCCACCCGACCTCGCCGATTCCGACGCCGAGTCGATCCGCGCGCTGATCGCGCAGCTGCACGAATACCCCGCCTGGGCGAGCGCGCGGACCCGCTTCGGCTGGACCGACGCGTACCTGTCAGGTACGGCCTTCAAGACCTTCATGCGCGAGGAGAGCGACCGCTGGGCGTCGGTGCTCGCCGGGCTGGGCCTGCGCCGCTAGGGCCGGGCCCCGCGCTACCGAGACAAGTCGACGGCCGGGTCCGCGGACGCGGGCACCATCTGGAACACCGGGTACTCCGCGGCGATCCGGGCGAATTCCGCCACCGGCGCTCCCCGCCGGACCGGCACATGCGGCCTCGCGCCCGGCGCCTTGTCCAGATAGTGACGCAGAATCGGCGCCCGCTGCGCGACCGGCACCTCCACCAGCAGCACCGGCCGGCGCCGGCCACGCCGCAACACCGCCCGCCCGGCGGCCGCCCGCACGTTACGCACCCAGTTCGCCTGCTCACCGAGCATCGACACCAGGTACCGCCCACCGTCGCAATCGACGGCGACCAGCGGGAACGACACGGTCCGACCACTGCGCCGGCCCACCACCTCCAACGTCACCCAGTTGCCGGGCGCGAGAAGACGGGTCGAGAACTGCCACGCCGAGACCCGGTTCATCACCCGAGCCAGCCAGTTCGGCCTGCCGTCCCGATACATCCACTGCTTCACCCGGTAGAGCCGGTGATTTCTCAACCGGTCCATGGTCGGTCCTCTCCCGCGTCGGCCTACCTCGCCATGACCGTACGACGCCGCTGGTCGGACGCGAAGGGGCACAGGTCCTCAACCGGTGCCACAGACCACCAGGGCAGATCCCGTCGATGGTCTGCCAGTTTGGTCGCTACCGATCTAGCGGAGACCTAGTAACTAGCTGCGTTCGATCTGGTGGCCGACCACGGTGGGGCCGAGCATCACGGCGAAACCGGAGCCGTCGCGGCGCGGATCCGCCGCGGGCAGTTCGACCGGCTCACCGTTGGCGGTGGAGCCCACCGGCCGCGGACCCACCCAGGCGACGACCACGTCGGTCTCACCCTTGAGGAACCGCTGGGCACGCACCCCGCCGGTCGCCCGCCCCTTCGCCGGGTACGCCGCCAGCGGCGTGACCTTGACCGTCGCGCCGGTGGAGGTGACCACCATCGGGTCGCCGTGCTCCGGGTCGTCGGTGCGGATCGCGCCGAAGAAGACCACCTGCGCGTCGTCCGGCAGGGCGATCCCCGCCATGCCGCCCCCCTTGAGCCCCTGCGGGCGGACCGTCCCGGCCGGGAAGCGCAGCAGCGACGCCGCGCTGGTGAGGAAGGTCAGCGACTGGGCAACGTCGGTCAACCAGGTCGCCCCCACCACCTCGTCGCCCTCGCGCAGCCCGATCACCTCGAACTCGTCGGAGCGTACCGGCCAGTCGGGGGCACAGACCTTGACCACACCCTGCCGGGTGCCCAACGCCAGCCCGGGCGAGCCCTCGGCGGTCGGGCCGAGCGGCGCCAGCCCGACCACGGTCTCCCCCGGCTCCAGCGGCACCAGCTCGGCGGCGGACATCCCACCGCGCAGCGACACCGTGCCGGCCTGCTCGGGCAGCACCGGCAGCGGCAGCACGTCCACCTTGAACGCCCGGCCCGCGCTGGTCACCAGCAGCACCCGGCCACGGGCGGTGGAGTGCACCACCGCGCGTACCGCGTCGTGCTTGACGCGGCCGTGCCGGCGCCGGCCCTCGGCGGCCTCCTCCGACTCGGCCGCCGTGCGGGCGACCAGCCCGGTGGCCGACAGGATCACCTGGCACGGGTCGTCGGCCACCTCCAGCGGCCCGGCCGGCACGGACGCGGCGAGCACCTCCTTGAGGTCGCCGTCGACCAGGGTGGTCCGGCGCGGCGCGGTGAACTGCTTGACCACCGCGGCCAGCTCGTCGGAGACGACCTTCTTCAGCACGTTCTCATCGTCGAGGATGGTGGACAGCTCGGCGATCTCCGTACGCAGCTTCTCCTGCTCGGCCTCCAGCTCCAGCCGGTCGTACTTGGTCAGCCGGCGCAGCGGAGTGTCCAGGATGTAGGTCGCCTGGATCTCGGAGAGCTTGAACTGCCGCATCAGGCCGGACTTCGCCGCCTGGGCGTCCTCGCTGGCCCGGATCAGCTTGACCACCTTGTCGATGTCGAGCAGGGCGATCAGCAGGCCGTCGACCAGGTGCAGGCGCTCCTCCCGCTTGCGCTTGCGGTACGCGCTGCGCCGGGTCACCACCTCGTAGCGGTGCGCCAGGAAGACTTCCAGCAGTTCCTTGAGCCCGAGGGTGCGCGGCTGACCGCCGACCAGCACCAGGTTGTTGACGCCGAAGGACTGCTCCAGCGGGGTGAGCCGGTAGAGGTCGGCGAGCAGCGCCTGCGGGTTGACCCCGACCTTGCACTCGATGACCAGGCGGGTGCCGCTCTCCCGGTCGGTGAGGTCCTTGACGTCGGCGATCCCGGTGAGCCGCTTGGTCTTGTTGACCTCGTTGGTGATGGCCGCGATGACCTTCTCGGCGCCCACCCCGTACGGCAGCTCGACCACGGTGATCGCCTGCCGGCCACGGCTGCCCTCCAGCGGGCCGATCTCCACCTTGCCACGCATCCGCACCACGCCACGACCGGTCTCGTACGCCCGGCGCACCTCGTCGAGGCCGAGCAGCAGACCGCCGGTGGGCAGGTCGGGGCCGGGCACGAACTCCATCAGCTTGTCGAGGGTGGCGTTCGGGTGCCGGATCAGCCAGCGGGCGGCCGAGACGACCTCGCCCAGGTTGTGCGGGATCATGTTGGTCGCCATCCCGACCGCGATCCCGGAGGTGCCGTTGACCAGCAGGTTCGGGAAGGCAGCGGGCAGCACGGTGGGCTGGGTCAGCGAGCCGTCGTAGTTGGGCTCGACGTCGACGGTCTCCTCGCCCAGCTCGCCGACGAGCAGCATCGCCTCCCGCGACATCCGAGCTTCCGTGTAACGCGCCGCCGCCGGTCCGTCGTCTGGGCTCCCAAAATTTCCATGCCCGTCAATGAGTGGGACGTTGAGCGAGAAGTCCTGCGCCATCCGGACCATCGCGTCGTAGATCGCGGTGTCGCCGTGCGGGTGGTAGCGACCCATCACGTCACCGACCACGCGGGCCGACTTGACGTGCGCGCGGTCCGGCCGGAACCCGGACTCGTGCATCGAGTAGAGGATGCGCCGGTGCACCGGCTTGAGGCCGTCCCGGGCGTCGGGCAGGGCCCGGGAGTGGATGACCGAGAAGGCGTACTCCAGGTAGGAGTCGGAGACCTCGGCGGTCAGCGGGGTGTCGATGACCCGTGCGCCGGCCCGGTCGAACGCGGAGTAGTCGACCTTCGTCTCCTTGCGGCGTGCCATGGCTCAGCTTTTCCTTCCGAAGAAACGACGGTCAGGCGTCGATGGCGTCACGGTCGACCAGGTCGGCGGAGTCGATCAGCCAGTTGCGGCGCGGCTCGACCTTCTCCCCCATCAGCAGGTCGAGGATCCGCTCGGCGGCGTCGACATCGTGCAGGGTGATCCGGCGTACCGACCGGGTGGCCGGGTTCATCGTGGTTTCCCACAGCTCGTCGGCGTCCATCTCGCCGAGACCCTTGAACCGCGGGATCGGCGTGACGATCTGCTTGCCGGCCTTCTCCAGCTTGTGCACCGTCGCCTCCATCTCCACCTGGGTGTAGGTGTAGACGGTTTCCGGGTTGCGCCCCTTCGTGGTGATCTTGTGCAGGGGTGGCATCGCGGCGTAGAGCCGGCCCGCCTCGATCAGCGGCCGCATGTAGCGGGCGAAGAGGGTGATCAGCAGCGTCCGGATGTGCGCGCCGTCGACGTCGGCGTCGGCCATGATGAGCACCCGGCCGTACCGCATGGCGGAGAGGTCGAAGGTGCGCCCCGACCCGGCGCCGAGCACCTGCACGATCGCCGCGCACTCGGTGTTGTCCAGCACCTGCTGGAGGTTGGCCTTCTGCACGTTGAGGATCTTGCCGCGAATCGGAAGAAGCGCCTGATATTCGGCAGAACGGGCAAGTCGCCCGGTGCCCAAGGCGCTGTCGCCCTCCACGATGAACAACTCACTTCGGTCGATACCTGAGGAACGGCAGTCGACCAGCTTGGGCGGCATCGCCGCGCCCTCCAGGGCGGTCTTGCGGCGGGCGGCGTCCTTCTGCTGCTTCTGGGTGAGCCGCACCCGGGCCGCGTCGACGATCTTCTGTAGGACCGTCCGGGCCTCGGTCTTCGTCTTCCGGTCGTCCAGCCAGGACTTGACGTGCTGTTCGATCAGGCCCTGGACAACCTTGGTGACGCCGGCGGTGGAGAGTTCGTCCTTGGTCTGCGAGGTGAACTGCGGCTCGGGCACGCGGACGTGCACCACCGCGGTCATGCCCTCCAGGACGTCGTCCAGGGTGGGCGCGTCCTCCTTGGCCTTGAGCAGCCCCCGGGTGTTGCGCACGGCCTCGGCGAGGGTACGCGCGAGCGCCCGCTCGAAGCCCTTGCGGTGGGTGCCGCCGTGCGCGTTGCGAATGGTGTTGGTAAAGCACTCGACGGTGCGCTCGTAGCCGGTGCCCCAGCGGAACGCCACCTCGATCTCGGCACGCCGCTGCACGTTGGACTGCATGACGCCGTTGGCGTCGGCCGCGTTCTCCCGGTACGTCCCCTCGCCGGTGACCAGCAGGGTGCCGGAGACCGGCCGGTCGCCGGCCGGGGCGAGGAACTCCACCATGTCGCTGAGCCCGTTGGGGTAGTGGAAGCGTTCCTCGCTCGGCTGCTCGCCGGTGCGGTCCTGAAGGGTGTAGCTGACGCCCGGCACCAGGAAGGCGGTGTTGCGCAGCTTGGCCCGGACGGCGTCGTGGTCCAGCGTGGCGCCGGTCTCGAAGTAGCGGGGGTCGTACCAGTAGCGGATCGAGGTGCCGGTGCGGTGGCCGCGCTTCATCGCGCCGACGACCTGGAGCCCGGGGCCGGGTGTGAACGGCGCCTCCGGGCCGTTGCCGTCGAAGATGCCGGGCACGCCGTGTCGGAAGGACATGGCGTGCACCTTCCCGCTCCGGCGGACGGTGACGTCGAACCGGCGGGACAGCGCGTTGACCGCCGAGGCGCCCACGCCGTGCAGGCCGCCGGAGGTCTTGTAGCCGGAGCCGCCGAACTTTCCGCCGGCGTGCAGGCGGGTGAGCACCAGCTCGACGCCGGAGATGCCGGAGCGGGCGTGCACGTCGGTGGGGATGCCCCGGCCGTCGTCGTCGACCTGCACCGAGCCGTCGGCGTGCAGCGTCACCTCGATTTTCTTCGCGTGGCCGGCCACACCCTCGTCGGTGGAGTTGTCGAGGATCTCGTTGACGAGGTGACCCACGCCACGGCTGTCGGTGGAGCCGATGTACATGCCGGGCCGCTTGCGGACGGCATCCAGCCCCTCGAGGTGCGTGAGGTCGTCGGCCCCGTACAGGGTCTCAGGCTCTGCGGTCAACTGGTCGTACTCCCCGGTCTCGGCGATGTGCTGCCCCGCACCGTCGGCGGTCGGCCCGGCGCGGGCACGCCGCAGCGAGCGTAGCTGTACGTCCCGACAAGCCGACGCGGACTCCCGCGCGGCACGCCGTGGGCCGCTGCTGGCGGACCTGTCGCGGTCAACGCCCCGACCCCGGGCCTTATGCCCGACGCCCTCGTCGGACGGGGGCCGGCGAGGTGCCGAGCGCCCCCTTCGTGGGCTCACGGCCGTCCCGCCTCAGGTGTCACAGATGTTGCCCATTGTTGACGTGCGTCACACCTGCGTGATCTCATCACGAGCATCGGAGGATCTTTCACATTTCCATGAATGGATGTGATGCCATGTCCGCGTTGCGCCGTACCGTTGCCGCGATGGCCCTGGCCATTGCCACGGCGGCCCTCTCCGCTGCCGTACCGACCCCCGCCGCCGCGTCGGCGGCGCTGCCCACCGCGGCGATCGCCGTCGGCGACAGCTTCATCAGCGGCGAGGGCGCCGGGGCGTACCAGCCGGTGGTCGACTCGGCGGGCGCCACCCAGGGCTTCCCGGGGTGGACCGCGCCGAACAGCAACGCCTTCTTCTGCCACCGCTCTGCCAACGCCTCGCTGCACCGGGCGGCACTGCCCGGCATCCAGGACCGGTTCAACCTGGCCTGCTCCGGCGGCCAGCCGCACGACATCGCCGCCGCTTCGTCGGCCCGGCCGGGCGGGCGCCAGGTGGCCGCCCAGCTCGACCAGTTGCGCGCGGTCGCCCAGACCCACGACATCGACCTGGTGCTGATCGGCCTCGGCTCGAACAACAGCTCGTTCACCTTCGGCGGGGTCGCCGAGAAGTGCGCCAACCGGTTCATCGCCGACGCCTGGACGGGCTGGTGGGAGTTCTGGGCGTACCTGAACGGGCCGGTGGAGCAGAAGCCGTGCACGGACGCCGACCTGGCCACCGCCGCACAGCTCAGCGCCGCCACCGCCGAGACCACCGCGGCCGTACGCCAGATCCTGACCACCCTGCGGGAGGTGGACGCCGACGGCCAGCACCGGGTGGTCCTGCAGGACTACACCAACCCGCTGCCGCTCGAACTCGACCCGGCCTACCACTCCGAGGACGGCCGCGACGACACCCGGGACAAGTTCCGCGCCCTCGGGGCCGAGCGGTACGCGGCCGGCTGCCCGATCCACCGGGCCAGCCTCGCCCCCGGGCACCGGTTCTCACAGGGCCTCGGCACCATCGTGCGCTCCACCCGGGACACCCTGGCCGCCGAGTTCCCCGGCGCCGACCTGGTGTACCTCAACGTCCAGCGGGCCTTCGACGGCGCCCGGCTGTGCGAGAGGCCGACCAGCCCGACCGGCACCCTGGCCACCCCGATCCGACTGATGGACAACCCGCCCAACGGCACCTTCGTGACCAGCCTCTCCGGCAAGGACAAGATCGCCATCCAGCGGATCGCGAACACCTGCGTGACCTATTTCCAGACCTGCCAGGAGTCCTGGCACCCGAACGCCGCCGGGCACCAGACGCTCGGCCAGTGCCTCGCCGGCGCGGCTGTCACCGCCGCCCGCTCGGTCGCCTGCGTACGCGGCTCGGACGGCGCGGTGACCGTCTCCTGACCGGTGTCGGCCCCCCCCCACACCCCCCCCACCCGCCGCGGCCACCCCCCCCCATGCAA
>NZ_JBFBAO010000043.1:0-18086 GCF_040682255.1 Micromonospora sp. NPDC051296
CACCGCCGACCGGCTGATCGCCCGGTTCCGCCACCGGCCCGTGCTCACCTGGTCGATGGCGGTCACCGCAGGCGTACCGATCCTGCTGGCCGTGGTGCCCAACCGCGCCGCCGCGGTCGTCGTGGTGGTCACCACCAGCGCGGCGTTCGCGGTCCTCAACGTCGCCGCGCTGTCCGTACGCCAACGACTCGTGCCCGGCGGGCTGCTCGGCCGGGTCGTCGCCGCGTCCCGGCTGGTCACCTACAGCTGCACCGCGTTGGGTGCGCTGGCCGGCGGCGCGCTGGCCGCCCACGCCGGCATCGAGGCACCGTTCGTGTTCAGCGGTGTCGTCGCGGTCGCCGCCACCGCCGCCTGGTGGCTCGCCTCCCGCCCCGCCGCACCGGGCGCCCTCGGCCTCCGTTGACCAGCGACAGCCAGGCCCAACGGTGCTCGAAACGACGGCCGGCACGGCTGCCGACGGGACGTTGAGAAGGGGCCCCTGTACTACCGCAGGCGTTAACAGGGGGCCCCTACTTACACCTCAGCGGGGTAGGGCCTGCTGCAACTCGGCGCGCAGCGCGGGAGTGAGCATCTCCCCCGCCTGCTTGGCCAGCCGGGCCATCTCGTAGCCCACCACGCCGATGTCCGCGTCCGCCGCAGCGAGCGTGGCCAGGATCGAGCCGTCGCGGATCTGCATCACCAGGAAGTAGCCGCGCCCCATCTCGACCACGGTCTGCTTGACCACGTCACCGTCGAACATCTGCGCGGCGCCGGCGGTGATGCTCATGAGACCCGAGGTCACCGCGGCGAGCTTGTCGGCGTGGTCCCGTGGCAGGTGGTCGGAGATCGCGACCAGCAGCCCGTCGGTGGAGACCACCACCGCGTGCGCCACCCCCGGCACCCGCTCCGCGAACCCGCTGACCAGCCAGCTCAGGTCCCGGGCCTCCTGAGACAACGTCGTCACTTGTGTCTCCCTTCGCTCCATACCCCGGGCGGTGGCACGGGTATCACCTTCGTCTCCTCAGCCTCGGCTTGCCGAACGCCGCTGTACAGCCTCGACAGCATGCCGCCGACCGCGTCCGGGTCCGGGTCATGCCGGGCCGGCTGCTGCTGTTCGGGACGGGCCGGCTGGGTCACGGCGCTCAGCTGCGCCATCGGGACCCGTACCGGCAGACCCCGGTCGTTCGTCCCGGCGGTCACCGGCACCGCCGGCGGCGCGGGCATCCCGGCACCCGTCGGCGGCACCGCCGACGACGGTCCCTCCCGGGACCACCAGCCGCCACCGGCGTTCGCCGGCATCGCCGCCGGCGCGAGCACGTCCTCCGCGCGGACCGGTACCGCGTGGGCCTGGCGGGGCACCGTGATCGGCCGCCGGCCGGCCACCGGCAGGTCCGCCGGGCCCGGGTTCCTCGGCGCGCCCAGCCGGGGTGCCGCGGCGGGCAACACCCGTGGCGACGGCGGCGGGTCCAGGCTCGGCGGCGGTGCCGCGGCCAGCAACGCGCCGGGCAGCTTGACCCGGGCCACCAGGCCACCGGCGCCACCGTGCAGCCGAACCTCGATGCTGTGCCGGGCGGCCAGATGGCTGACCACGAACAGACCCATCCGCTCGACCGTCGCCACATCCGCGGCCGGCGGTTGGGCCAGCACGCTGTTCGCCTCGGCCAGTGCCGCCGGGCTCATGCCCAGGCCCTGGTCGGCGATCTCGATCACCGCTCCGGCACCCTCGGCGCGGGCCATCACCTGCACGATGGTGTCCGGCCGCGAGAACGCGGTGGCGTTCTCCAGCAGCTCGGCGAGCAGGTGCACCAGTTCACCGACGGCGTGCCCGACGACATGCAGGTCGGCCACCGCCTCGTGCCGTACCCGCTGGTACTGCTCGATCTCGGCGCTGGCCGCCAGCAGCGCCGCGCTCAACCCGACCGGACGGTTCCACCGGCGGGTCGACTCGGTGCCGGCCAGCACCAGCAGACTCTCGTCGTTACGGCGCATACGCGCCGCGAGGTGGTCCAGCTTGAACAGGTTCTCCAGCTGGTCGGGGTCGCCCTCCTCCCGCTCCAGGTCGTCGAGCAGCTCCAACTGCCGCTCCACCAGCACCTGGCTGCGTCGGGCGAGGTTGACGAACATCGCGTTGACGTTGCGCCGCATGTTCGCCTGGTCGACCGCCACACCGACCGCGCTGCGGTGCACCGCGACGAACGCCTCAGCCAGCTCACCGATCTCGTCGAGGGACCGCACCACCGCCGGTGAGACCTCCATCTGCGGTACGCCGCCGGCGACCGACCGCAGCCTGGCCAGCGCCTCGGGCAGCTCGATCTGCGCGATCCGCAACGCCTGCGACCGCAGCAGGCGGATCGACCGGGCCAGCGAACGACCAATCAGCACCGAAATCAGCACCGCCACCAGCAGCACCGTGATGATCACACCGACCACCAGCAGCGTCTCGCGCAGTTGGGTGCTGCTGGCCTCGTCGGCCTGACGCGCCGAGGTTTCCAACACCTCGGACTCGAACTGCCGCAGCAGCTCGTGTCGCTCCTCGCTGGCGTCCCACCACTGCGTGGCGGACGGCACCGTCGGCCGGGTCGTCGTCAGCGCCCGCTCCTCCATCCGGGCGGCGGTGACGAAGGCCGGGTCCAGGCTCATCTGGTCGTAGCGGGCCACCTGTGCGCTGGTCGCGGCGATCCGGAACGAGCCGAGCGCGGTCAGCTGCCGTGCCCGCAGGTCGGTCAGCTGCCCGGCGTCCTGGCGGTCGAAACGGCCGGCCCGGGCCACCGCGTACAACTCCGCCCGTACCCGCGACGACAGCTCCTTGGCCCGGGCGAACTGCACGTACCGCAGGACCGCATCGGACAACTCCGGCCGCTCCGCACCGGGTGACGGCTGCGCCAGCAGGGTCAGCAGCGCGTCGACCGCTCGGTGGTAGTTGCCGAGGATGGTGTCGTCGCTCAGCACCACCGTGGCCATGACGTTGCGGATGTATCCGATCTGCTGGTACGCCTGCGAGGCCACCACGTACGTGTTCCGCCACGAGGCGTCGGCGCCGGACAGCGGCTCGGCCGCCTGGCGCAGGGCCTGTGCCGCCTGGTCCGCGGCCTCCCGGTACGGCTGCAGGCCGGCCAGCACCTTTTCGCTCTCGTCCTCGTTCTTCGCGGCGCGCAGCGTGGCCAGTTCACCGGCCGTACGGTCGCGTTCCTGCTGCAGCCGGTGGACCAGCTGGGTGATCTCCCGCCCGATGCCGACCTGGGCGGCGAAGTTGCCCAGCGTGTTGGCCCGACTGACCAGGCTCTGGGTCTGCACCCCGGCCAGGACCAGAAAGGCGACCGACGGGATGACCAGCACCGTGGCCAGCTTGGTGCGCATCCGCCAGTCCTGCAGGCGCAGGGGGGAGCGACGCCGATGCGGCACCACCCGGACATCGAACCGACGCCGGCGGTGCTGCGACACCCCGGGCGCCTGGTCCGCTCCTACACCCACAGGTTCCTCCTCCGCACGCGTCCGCCGCGACCCGGGGAGCGCGGTCCATCCAACCAGGCCGTGGAGCAGTGTCAACGCCCTGCCCTTACGAAGGTTCAGGAAGGACCTGCCGGTCGCCACCCTATGCCGTGGTCGGCGAGGCTTGATCATCCGTCCGGCCGATGTCGGCCAGCGCCCGGGCGTCGGCGATACGGCCGGTGACCACCAGCGCCGCACCGGTCGCCCCAATCTCGGGACTGCGCTGGACCGCCACCCGCCGCGGGGCCAGCACCTCGGCGAACGCCCCGCGCCACCACGGTGACGCCGCCATCGCACCGCCGCCGAGGATCACCTCCACCGGCTGCCCGACCGTGGACTCCAGCACCGCCAGATCGTCGACGACCAGCTCGCACACCCCGTGCATCAGCCCGGCCAGCATCTCCACCGCGGTACTGGCGAAGCCCAGCCCGCGCAGCTCGCCGGAGCCGGCCCGGCGGCTGCCCGGCGGCCGGTCACCGCCGAAGCGGACGTTCGCCGGCCGGCCGGCGTCGGGCGGGAGCTGGGCCAGGGCCGCATCCAACGCCGCTCCGCTGGGCAGCCGCAGCTCCCGTTTCGCCCAGGCGAACAGGTTCCCGCCGGAGGAGTACGCCGCCCCGGTGACCACGTGGTCGTGGTCGACGCGGTAGCGCCACAGCCGCGGCGGCAGCGGCGTCAGGTCGGCGGGGGCGGGCATCCGCTGTAGCAGCCGCACCGCCGACGAGGTGCCGACGGTCACCGCCGCCCGGGTGTGGTCGACGCAGCCGGAGCCGACGTTGGAGGCGGCACCGTCGCCGACCGGCGCCGCCCACCCCGCCCGCGCCAGGGCGGGCCACCGCCGGGCGTGTTCGGCGCGCAGCCGGCCCTGCCAGTCCCGCGGGGCCAGCTCGGGCAGCTCCTCGACCCGGGCGCCGGCCAGCGCGCGGGCCTCCGCGTCCCAGTCCAGAGTGTGCAGATCCAGCAGCCCGGTGCCGGACGCCTGGGAGACCGACATCGGCGCCTCGGTGAGCAGCCGCCCCAGCACGAACTCGACCAGCCCGACGAAGCGGGCCACCCGGGTGCCGGTGTGGGCGCGCAGCCAGGGCAGCCGCATCGACCAGTAGCAGCGGTGCCACCAGGTGCCGGTGCGCTGATGGAAGGCGTCCGGGTCGGCCGGCCCGGCCGACGTCGCGGGCGGCTCGGGCCGGGTGTCCAGCCAGGTGAGCACCGGTCCGAGCGGCTCGCCGTCCACGCCGAGCGGCACCACCGAGTGCCACTGCGCGCTGATCGCCACCAGCTCCACCTCGCGCAGCCGGCCCTGCTCGCTGAGCTCGTCCAGGCACTCGGCGAGGCAGGCCAGGTAACCGACGGCGTCAAGCGTGCCGGTGCCGTCGTCGCCGACGGTCAGCACCACCCCGCGCCGCGCCAGCGCGCCCGGCAGCGGCCGGGCGTCGCCGTCCAGCACGAGCCCGCGCACCGAGGAGGTGCCCAGGTCCAGCGCGAGAATGCTCATCGCGGGTCAACATATCCGCTGTCGTCGGCGCCAGGACGCCGCCGCGCACGCGGGTACGCCGATCGGCTTCCGCGTCGCTCACCCGCCGCGTAGGGTGGTCGCATGCACGCGCGACTGTCCTGCTGGTGGCCCGCCGACCCGGCGGCCATCCCCCGCGCGTAGCTTTCCCACGCGGCCGCCCGACGAGGCGGCCGC
This sequence comes from Micromonospora sp. NPDC051296, assembly GCF_040682255.1. NCBI lineage: Bacteria > Bacillati > Actinomycetota > Actinomycetes > Micromonosporales > Micromonosporaceae > Micromonospora > Micromonospora sp. NPDC051296. The sequence goes on from NZ_JBFBAO010000043.1 coordinate 5,153, forward strand.
CGGTCAATTCCCGGCCCGTGGGCCGCCCCCGACGGCGGCACCCCGGCACCGAGGAGACCGATGACACCGCTGACCGACCTGCTCGCCGCGCTCGCCGCCGGTGCCGACCCCGGCCCGTTCGCGCTGGTACGCCGCGACGGCGCCGACCACCTCGATCTGTTCACCGGCCCGGTGGGCACCGTCGAGCGGCTCGCCGACCTCCCGCTGCCCGCCGGGCGGCCCGGCCCCGCGACGCTGGCCGTGGTGCCGTACCGGCAGGTCACCGAGCGTGGCTTCGCCTGTGTCGACGACGGCGTGCCGCTGGAGTGCCTGCGCATCGACCGCCACGTCCGGCTGCCCCTGGCCGCTGCCCTCGACGCCCTGCCCGAAGGCCCGGTCCGCACCACCGACGCCGCCTTCGACATCACCGACGACGAGTACGCCGCCGCCGTGGCCCGGGTGCTCGCCGAGGAGATCGGCCACGGCGAGGGCGCCAACTTCGTCATCCACCGCACCATGCACGCCCGGGTGCAAGGCCCACCGCTGACCGCCGCGCTGGCCGCACTGCGGTCACTGCTGCTGCGCGAGCGCGGGGCGTACTGGACGTTCGTGGTGCACACCGGCGCGCGCACCCTGGTCGGCGCCAGCCCTGAGCGGCACGTCAGCGTCGACGACGGCCTGGTGATGATGAACCCGATCAGCGGCACCTTCCGGCACACCGGGGCGACCGCGGACCGGGCCGCGCTGCTGCGCTTCCTCGCCGACACCAAGGAGATCGAGGAGCTGTACATGGTCCTCGACGAGGAGCTGAAGATGATGGCCACCGTGGCCGAGCACGGCGGGCAGGTGGTCGGGCCGTACCTGAAGGAGATGTCCCACCTGGCGCACACCGAGTACCTGCTCGCCGGGCGCGGTTCGAAGGACGTCCGTGACGTGCTGCGGGAGACGATGTTCGCGCCGACGGTGACCGGCAGCCCGATGGAGAACGCCTGCCGCGTGATCGCCCGGCACGAACGCACCGGCCGCCGCTACTACGCCGGGGTGCTGGCCCTGCTCGGTCACGACGAGACCGGCCGGCAGACGCTCGACGCGCCGATCCTCATCCGTACCGCCGAGATCTCCCCGGCCGGCGAACTGCGGGTGCCGGTCGGGGCGACCCTGGTGCGCCACTCCACTCCCGCCGCCGAGGTGGCCGAGACCCACGCGAAGGCCGCCGGGGTGCTGGCCGCCCTCGGCCTGGGCCCGCAGGCACCGGACGCCGGCCCCCGTCCGGCGCCCCGCCTCGCCGACGACCCGCAGGTCCGCGCCGCGCTGGCCGCCCGCAACGCCCCACTGGCCCGGTTCTGGCTGGACCAGCGGCCACCCGGCACCCTCGCGCTGCCCGCCCTGGCCGGCCGCCGGGCCCTGATCGTCGACGGCGAGGACACCTTCACCGGGATGCTGGCCCACCAGCTGGGCGCGCTGGGGTTGGCGGTGACCGTCCGGCCGTGGCACGACGCCGGGCCGGTGTCCGGGTACGACCTGGTGGTGGTCGGGCCGGGGCCGGGCGACCCGAACAGCGGCACCCCGAAGATGACCACCCTGCGTACCCTGCTCGCCGGGCTGCTGGACGGCGGGCAGCCGACGCTCGCCGTCTGTCTCGGCCACCAGCTCCTCGCCCGCCTGCTCGGGCTGCCCGTGCACCGCCGCGACGCGCCCTACCAGGGGACGCAACGGACGGTCACGCTGTTCGGCGAGCCACGACGGGTCGGCTTCTACTCCACCTTCACCGCCCGTGCCGCCGCCGATCGCCAGGGCAGCCCGTACGGCCCGGTCGAACTCGCCCGGGACGAGGCCGACGGTGCGGTGCACGCGCTGCGCGGCCGGGGTTTCGCCGGGGTGCAGTTCCACCCCGAGTCGGTGCTCAGCCCGGACGGCGTGCCGGTCCTGGCCGACCTGCTGCGCGAACTGCTGCCGGCACCGGCCGGGGAGTTGTCGACCACCGCGCAGGCATAGTCGGGCCGATCCGGGGTAGCGCTTTGTACGGCCGGCGGTCCGGGCGGGTATGAGAGCCCCGCCCGGGCCGCCGGTCCCGGAAAGGAAGGGCCCCTTCTTAACGCCTGCGGTGGTAAAAGGGCCCCTTTTTAACAACAGGGCGGGCAGCTCGCGGAGCGGCGTCGCCGTTGCTCAGCCGGTGAGGCCCTGCTTGAGCGCGGCGCCGATCTGCACCGCCCGCTTGGCCGTCAGCGCCGTCGCCGCCAGGGCGACGTGGTCCGGAGCGGTCTCGCCGTTGTTGCTCGTGTGCGACGCGCCGTACGGGTTGCCGGAGACGAACTGGCTCGGGTCGGTGTAGCCGGGGGTGACCACGATGCCGCCCCAGTGGTAGAAGACGTGGAACAGCGACAGCAGCGTCGACTCCTGCCCGCCGTGATGGGTCGCGGTGGAGGTGAAACCCGAGTACACCTTGTTGGCCAACGCCCCCTGCGCCCACAACGGGCCGGTGGTGTCGATGAACTGCTTGAGCTGGGCGGCGACCAACCCGTACCGGGTCGGCGAGCCGAAAATCACCACGTCGGCCCAGCTCAGGTCGTCCGGCTGCGCCTCGTCGATGTCCTGGGTCTCCAGCCGGTGCGCCTCCCAACCCGAGTTGGACCGGATCGCCTCGTCCGGTGCCAGCTCCCGCACCTTGCGCAACCGGACGTCCGCGCCCGCCTCACCGGCGGCCTCGCAAGCCGCCTGGGCCATCTGGTACGTGATGCCGGTCGCGCTGTAGTAGATCACCGCCACCTTGACCTGTGCCGCCATCGCATGTCCTTCCTGATTCGTGTCAGCTTCGGCGACTACCCGGTGCTTGCACCGGCAAACGGTCGGTCTGTCCACCGGTCGACGGACAACCCGGTTCCGTCCACCGGTCGTCCCGCGCCCCACCGGTGCCGGCCGACGATCGAGGCATGACCGACACCCCCGCCGTCCGCGTACGCGGACTACGCAAGTCGTACGGCGACACCGTCGCCGTCGCCGGCGTCGACCTGGACGTCGCCGCCGGCGAGGTGGTGGCCCTGCTCGGCCCCAACGGCGCCGGCAAGAGCAGCACCATCGAGATCCTGGAGGGCCACCGTGACCGCGACGCCGGTGAGGTGAGCGTGCTCGGTCACGATCCGGCCCGCGCCGACCTCGACTGGCGGGCCCGGATCGGCATCGTCACCCAGGACGGCGCCGACCTGACCGAGCTGACCGTCCGGGAGGCCGTCGGCCACTTCGCGCACTACTACCCGAACGCCCGCGATCCACGGGAGGTCATCGAGCTGGTCGGCCTCACCGGCAAGGCCACGGCCCGGATCCGTACCCTCTCCGGCGGCCAACGCCGCCGCCTGGACGTGGCCATCGGCGTCGTGGGCCGCCCCCGGCTGCTCTTCCTCGACGAGCCGACGACCGGTTTCGACCCGCAGGCCCGCCGGCAGTTCTGGGCCCTGATCCGGCAGCTGGCCGGCGACGAGGACTGCACCATCCTGCTCTCCACCCACTACCTCGAGGAGGCCGAGGCGCTGGCCGACCGGGTGGCGGTGATCGTCAGCGGTCGGATCGTCGCCGACGGCACCCCGGCCACCCTCGGCGGGCGGGCCTCCGCCCGCACCGTCGTGCGCTGGGCCGACGGCCGGCAGGAGACCGACGACCCGGCCGCGCTCGTCGCGACGCTGACCCGCCGCTACGGCGGCGCCGTACCGGGGCTGACCGTCAGCCGACCGAGCCTGGAGGACGTATATCTGGACCTGATCGGAGCAGCGTCGTGACCGCCACCGCCCACCGCACCGCACCCCGCCGCCCGTCCGCCGCCCGGCTCGGGCTGCACCGCGCGACCGTCGAGCTGAAAATCTTCTTCCGGGAACGTGACGCGGTGGTGTTCACCTTCGCCATGCCGGCGGTGATCCTCGTCCTGCTCGGGTCGATCTTCGACGGGTTGTACCAGGGCAGCGACGTGACCTCCGCCCAGTACCTCGCGCCGAGCATGATCGCCGCCGGGGTGGCCTCGGCGACCTTCATCAACCTGGGCACCGGCATCGCCACCGACCGCGACGACGGCACCCTGCGCCGGCTGCGCGGGGCGCCGATGCCGCCGTCGGCGTACTTCCTCGGCAAGGTCCTGATGGCGCTGGTGGTCACCGTCGGCGAGACGGTCCTGCTGCTCGGCGTCGGAGTCGTCGCCTTCGACCTGTCGCTGCCGACCGAGCCGGTCCGCTGGCTCACCTTCGGCTGGGTGTTCCTGCTCGGTGCCACCGCCTGCGCGCTGGTCGGCATCGCCGCCAGCAGCCTGGCCCGCTCGGCGCGCAGCGCCGCTGCCGTGATGAACCTGCCCTACCTCGTGCTGGCCTTCATCTCCGGGGTCTTCTACACCCCGGTCGGGCAACTGCCCGAACCCCTGGTCACCATCGGCTCGCTGTTCCCGCTCAAGTGGATGGCGCAGGGCTTCCGCTCGGTGTTCCTGCCCGACAGCATCCTCCCGCAGGAGGTCGTACCCTCCTGGGAGCACGGCCGGATCGCGCTCGTGCTCGCCGCCTGGTGCATCGGAGGGATGGTGCTGTGTCTGACCACCTTCCGCTGGCAGGGCCGGCGCGGCCGGTGAGCCCGTCCCCGGCCGTGGTCGTCGACGGATGGAGTGGGCGCTTCCGGCTCTGGGACATCTACTTCGCGCTGGCGACCGTCGGCGTCGGCGTGGCGGTGGCCGCCGAGGGATGGCGTCCGCTGGCCAACCGGATCGGCTGCATCGCGCTCTTCGTCGCCCTGGCCGGCTGGTACGTCGGCTTCGGCCGCCGGCTGATGCGCAAATCCATCGAGGACTGGCGCGGCTACCTCTACCTGGCCGGTGTCGCCCTGCTCTACGTGCCGGCGGTGCTGCTCACCGGCTCGGCGTCGTTCCTGTTGTTCGTGCTCAGCCCGCAGATGTTCATGGTGCTGCCGGCGGCACCGGCGATCGGCGCGGTGGTGCTGCTCCACTCGGTGCACATCATCGTCCTGGCGGTCCGCCTCCCGGACCTGGGCGACATCGTCGCGCCGCTGCTGATCGCGCTGATGATCGTGTTCATGGTGTGTGTGCTGGGCGTCTGGTCGCAGCGCACGGTCAACGAGAGCATCCGGCGCGCCGAGCTGATCGCACAGTTGGAGCGGACCCGGGCGGACCTGGCCGAGATGTCGCACCGGGCGGGGATCACGGCGGAGCGCCAGCGGTTGGCCGCCGACATCCACGACACCGTGGCGCAGGGCCTGTCCAGTGTGGTGATGCTGATCCAGGCCGCCGAGGCCGACCTCGACCGCGTTCCCGAGCAGGCCCGCCGACACCTCGACCTGGCCCGGCAGACCGCCCGGGAGAACCTGGTCGACGTGCGTACGCTGGTCGCCGCCCTCACCCCCGGCGAACTCACCGGATCCCCGTTGGAGCAGGCGCTGCACCGGCTCGCCGAGCGGTTCACCCGGGAGACCGGCGTGCCGGTCAGCTGTACCGCGGGCCCGGCGGCCGGCCGGACGCTGAGCACGGCGACGGAGGTGGTGCTGCTGCGCGCGGCGCAGGAGGCGCTGACCAACGTCCGCCGGCATGCCGGAGCGGGTGCCGTCGCCGTGCTGCTGCATTCCGACGACGACCGCGTCACGCTGGAGGTGGCCGACGACGGTGTGGGGTTCGACCCCGGCGCCGGCACCGACGGCTACGGCCTGGCCGGGATCCGGGCCCGGGTCGAGCAGGTGCACGGCACGGTGGTCGTACGCTCGACGCTCGGCGAGGGGACCATGATCCGGGTGGAGGTGCCGTACCGATGATCACCGTGTTGTTGGTGGACGACCACCCGGTGGTCCGCGCCGGTGTGGCCGGCATGCTGGCCGGCGCCGACGACATCGACATCGTCGGCGAGGCCGGCGACGCGGCCGAGGCGGTGGCGACCGTCCGGGCCCGGCGTCCCGACGTCGTCCTGATGGACCTGCGGCTGCCCGGCGGCGACGGGGTTACCGCCACCGCGCGGATCCTGGCCGAGTCCCCGGCCACCCGGGTGGTGGTGCTCACCACCTACGAGACCGACGCCGACATCCTCCGCGCCGTCGAGGCCGGCGCCGCCGGCTACCTGCTCAAGGACGTCTCGCGGACCGATCTGATCAACGCGGTACGCACCGCGGCGTGCGGCGGCACGGTGCTCGCGCCGTCGGTGGCCACCCGGCTGTTGCGACAGGTCCGCCGGCCCGGTGGGCGGGAGACGCTGTCCCCCCGGGAGGTGCAGGTGCTCCGGCTGGTCGGTCAGGGGCTGTCGAACGCCGAGATCGGTCGCCAGCTGCACATCAGCGAGGCAACCGTGAAGACCCACCTGCTGCGTACCTTCAACAAGCTCGACGTGTCGGACCGGACGGCCGCGGTCACCACGGCGATGGCCGCCGGCCTGCTGTAACCCGGCAGCCGCCGGGGTTGAGCAGCTCGGCGGGCGAGCGGCCCGCCGGCTCACGCCCGGCGCGCGGCTGGCATGCTCGCCGCTATGGAGATCAGGACCGCGACCGCCGGGGACTGGCCCGGCATCTGGCCCTTCCTGCGGGAGATCGTCTCGGCCGGGGACACCTACACCTGGCCCCGGGACGTCGACGAGGCGCGGGCCCGGGACATGTGGCTGGTCGCACCGCCCGGCCGCACGGTGGTCGCCGTCGACACCGACGGGACCGTGCTCGGCTCGGCCAAACTGACCCCCAACCAGCTCGGCCCCGGCGACCACATCGCCAACGCCAGCTTCATGGTCGCCCCACGGGCGGCCGGACGCGGTATCGGCCGGGCCCTCGGCGCGTACGTGCTGGACCTGGCCCGCGCCGATGGCTACCGGGCGATGCAGTTCAACGCCGTGGTGGCGGCCAACATCCGCGCGGTGGCGCTGTGGCGGTCGCTCGGCTTCGAGGTGGTCGGCCGGATCCCGGAGGGCTTCCGCCACCCCACCGAGGGTTACGTCGACCTGCTCGTCATGTACCAGCGGCTCTGACCGGCCCGCCGGGAAGGCCGACCTGCGCCGCTCGATACCCTGTGCCGGTGATGCTGCCCCTGCCCACCGGCGACTTCCAGGCTTACCTCTTCGACTGCGACGGCACCATCGTCGACTCGATGCCCCAGCACTACACGGCCTGGCGGCAGACGCTCGACGAGTGGGGCTGCGCCTTCCCCGAGGAGCTGTTCTACGCCTGGGCCGGACGGCCGACGGCCGACATCGTCGCCGAGCTCAACGAGCAGCAGGGCCTGAACATGCCGGTGGCGACGGTCATCGCCGACCGGGAGGCCCGCTTCCAGCAGTTGCTGCCCACCGCGATCGGCATCCCCGGGGTTTTGCACCACATCGACGACGCGCACGGCCGGATCCCGTTCGCCGTGGTCTCCGGCAGCACCCGGGACGCCGTCACCGCCTCCCTCGACGCGCTCGGCATCCTGGACCGGTTCGACGTGCTGGTCTGCGCCGGGGACTACGCCCGCCCCAAGCCCGACCCGGAGCCGTTCCTGCGCGCCGCCGAACTGCTCGGCGTACCCCCGGGCTCCTGCCTGGTCTTCGAGGACGCGGACCTGGGCATCGAGGCCGCCACCGCGGCCGGCATGGCCGCGGTACGGGTGCCGCAACCCCGCCAGGGCTGAACGGCTTGCTCAAGATGTCCGCAAGTTGCCCGGGTCACAGTTCCTGGTCGGGCCGGAAAACGCCATCCTGGTGACACCGGTGCCGGCGATCCCGTCGCCGCCCCGCACCGGCGAACCTGAACGGGGGATCGCGCTCCGCCATCAACGAGGCTGGCGTAGCGCGATCAGGGGCGTCGCGGAGGCGGCCATCCGGCCCCGGATGTCGGTGCCCGGTCCTATGCTGCGGTCGACCACCGAAGGAAGGCGGCCGACGTCGTGGCACCCACCGGCTCGACGGCGCTGACCGGCGCCGAGGCGCTCGCACTGCGGATGACCAGTCTCCTGCTGCGCCCCCACCCCACCGCCGCACCGCCCGGCAGCGTGGCGGAGGTGGTGGAGTGGTTCGGTGCCATGCAGGCACAGGACCTGGCCAGCGGCATGTGGTCGCTGGGCGTACGGCTGCCCGGGTCCACCCACGCCGACGTGCACGCCGCGCTTGAGCGCCGCGAGGCCCTGCGGACCTGGCCGATGCGCGGCACCATCCACCTCGTGCCCGCCCGCGACGCCCGCTGGCTGCTGGAGCTGACCGGCGTACGCGCCCTGGCCGGCGCGGCCCGGCGGCGGGAGTTCCTCGGCCTGTCCGAGGCCGAGGCCGACCGCGCCGCCGATGTGCTGGGCAACACCCTGGCCGACGGTGGCCGGCTGACCCGCGCCGAGTGCGTGGCCGCACTGACCGAGGCCGGCATCGACGGCGCCGGCCAGCGCGGCTACCACCTGCTGTGGTATGCGAGCCAGCGCGGCGTCACCTGCATCGCTCCCAACGTCGGCACCGAGCAGACCTTCGCGCTGCTCGACGAGTGGGCACCGGGGCAGCACCAGCCGGAGCGGGACGAGGCGCTGGCCACCCTGGCGCTGCGCTACTTCCGCAGCCACGGCCCCACCACCCGGCAGGACTTCGCCGGCTGGACCGGCCTGACCGCCACCGACGCGAAGCGGGCCATCGCCGCCGCCGGCGACGACCTGACCGCCGTCAACGTCGACGGCACCGAGGCGGTGCTGCACACTCCCCTGCTCGACGCGCCCCGCGCGCCGGTGGCGGACGTGCTGGCGCTGCCCGGCTTCGACGAATACCTGCTCGGCTTCAAGGACCGCACGCTGATGCTCGACCCGGAGCACAAGCAGGCCATCATCCCGGGTGGCAACGGCGTCTTCCAGGCCACGATCGTGCACGGCGGCCGGGTGGTCGGCACCTGGAAACGCACCCTGGCCAAGACCCGCGTAACCCTGGCCGTGAACCCCCTGGTCGACCTCGACCCGACCGTGCGCAAGCGGGTCGAGGAGGCGCTGAGCCGGTACGCCGACTTCCTCGCCCTACCACCCCGGGTCACCTGGCCGGACTGAGCCGCGGTCCCCTGGGTCAGCGCGATACCCGACATCGACGAGACGCGATCGCATGCTGCTGGCCGATGTGCGGACGTGGCGGTCGAGCACGACGACGGCGATCGGGGCGGTCTTTGCCAGTCAGCCGGGCAGGCTCTCGAACAGTTCGTTCGGGGTGTCGTAGTACCTCGCCGTTCGGCCGAGGTGAGTCATGCCGAGCCGGCGGCAGACGGCCTGGGAGGCGTGGTTGTCGGGAGCCGTGACGGCAAGGACCTTCGCCAGACCCCGGCCGAATGCGTCGTCGAGGACAGCTTGTGCTGCCTCTGTGGCATAGCCATGTCCCCATGCCTCCGGATGGAGGTGCCAGCCGATCTCCACGTCGTTCGGCCCGCCGGAGGGTTCGCCCGCTGACAGAGGAATCGGCTTGAGCAGAAGGTTTCCCACCAGCCGGTCGTCCGTGGCTGTGGTGATGGCCCAGATCCCGTGAATCGGATGGTCAACGGCGCGCCGACGCGCGATCGAGGCGAGCGCGTCCTCCCGGGACCTCATGGCCGTGGGATGCGCGCCCAGGAAGCGGACCACCTCCCAGCGCGACTCAAGATCCAAGAGGAAGTCGGCGTCGTCATCGCGCCACGGCCGCAGCAGGAGGCGGTCGCTCATGACGGTGCGCACGCGACCGAATCTAACTACCGTGGCGCGTTACGAAGCCGGAGTACCGGCGTGGGCGGTGGTCGGCACTGATCCTCTAGGATTCGGTGGCCCGGTACGGCGTACGCATAGGGGTTGGGTTGCATGTGGCTGTTCACGAAGCGACCCAAGGAACCGGTCCTGGACCCGACCTATGGTGACCCGCACCGGAAGGCCCTGATCCGGGCAATGGAGAAGCGCAAGTGGAAGTTTGCCCGGGAACTGCTCAACATGGCGGCCGATCCGGACGAGATGGCCTTCCTGATGGAGGCGGTCGGCGGGGTCGACGGGGTCCAGGACTGGATCGGTGATTGGATCGACGCCGAGCCTGAGTCGCCTCTGCCCGTGCTGGTCGCCGGCTGTCACGCCGTGCATTGGGCGTGGGAGGCACGCGGCGGCAAGCGGGCGAAGTACACCACTGCTGCTCAGTTCAGGGGTTTCCATGAGCGGTTGCGCTACGCCGAGACGTTGTTGCAGAAGGTGCTCGCCCGCGAACCCGACAACGTGACCGCGTGGGCATGGCTGGTTACCAGTTCCCGGGGCCTGAGCGTCGGGTCGGCGGAGGCCCGGCAGCGCTTCGAGGCGGTGACTCGACTACACCCGGGGCACGTGGTCGCGCACGAGCAGCGGTTGCAGTATCTGTGTGAAAAATGGTCCGGCAGCCACGAGGAGATGTTCGACTTCGCCCGGAGCGCCGCAACGGCGGCCGGACCGAACAGCCTCCTGCACGAACTGGTGGCCGTCGCGCACATCGAGAAGTGGAGCGCCACTGACCGGGAGGAGGGCAACGCGTACATCGTCTCGGACGAGGTCCGTGCCGAACTTCTCACCGCGGCGGAAAGCTCGATCTTCCACCCGGATTACATTCCCGCCGGCCCCGGCTGGGCCCCGCGGGTGGCGACATTCGCGATGGCCCTCGAACTGGCCGACGAGTTCGACGCGGCCGCGCACGCGTTCGCGCTGCTGGACGGGGTGGTGACCGAGTGGCCGTGGCAGATCCTCGGCGACCCGGTCGAGAAGTTCACCGCCTCCCTCGACTATGTGACCACGAACCGTAGCTGACGATCTGGGCGGAAACCCGTCCCCAGCGCATTCCCGGCGTCCGCTTCTAGCCGCGATGGGCGGTCATGCCGCGGTTAGCGCGGGCTTTCTAGGCATACTGCGATGATGGGGAAGGCGTCAGCGACGACGTGGTGCTGCGAGGTGAGCGACCTGCCACCGCAACGGCGGCGGGACGCACCAACCGAGCCGGAGCTACGGCGGGAGTTCCTGGAGATGGCCGAGGCTGACCAGGCCGAGCGTACTGGCAAGGTGAGCACCAACAACGACGCCCGCCGGACCGATCGGCTCCGCGACGTTATGGACAAGCACGGCTGGCCGGACGCGCGTCTCGTGGGCGCGGACGGTGCCAGTGCGGCCTGGCTGATCGCCCAGCACGCCGATCACGACGTCGCGTTTCAGCGTCGGGCGCTGGGACTCATGTGCGTGGCGGTGGCCGCCGGAGCCGCCGACGCGACCGAGTTGGCCTATCTGGAGGATCGGGTCGCGGTGAACTCCGGACGGCCACAGATCTACGGTACTCAATTCGGCGGATGCGAGGATGGACGCCCGGTGCCGAGGCCGATCGCCGACGAGGCCGGGGTACACGAGCGGCGCGCCAAGGTCGGCCTCCAGCCGCTGGACGGGTACCTTGCACAGTTCCAGGACGCCTGCGACGAATAGGCTCGGACGCGGCTCCTCCACTCAACCCTGGACGCCGTCGGTCGCGTCTGACTCTGCGTCCGCACGTGGACGCGAGGCGGACGCGACCTGGAGGTGGCGTGGGACGGCACGAGGACGACGAGCAGTTCCGGCTGTTCGTACAACGGCAATGGGGGCCGTTGCTGCGAACGGCCTACCTGCTGACCGGTGACCGGGGGACAGCCGAGGACCTGGCGCAGTCGGCGTTGGAGAAGACCCACCGGCGTTGGGGGCGGGTACTGCGCAGGGACGCGCCCGAGGTCTACGTACGCCGGGTGATGGTCAACACGGCGATCTCCTGGCGGCGTCGGCGGCGGCCGCTGGAGGTGCCGCTGCTGACCTCCGACGGCGCACCGACGCCGGACGCGTACGTGCAGGTGGAGGAGCGCGAACTGCTCCTCACCGCGCTGCGGCGGTTGCCGCCCAGGACCCAGGCGATTCTGGTGCTGCGTTACTTCGAGGATCTCAGCGAGGCGGACACCGCCAGAGTTCTCGGCTGCTCCATCGGCTCGGTCAAGAGCCAGGCGTCGCGCGGGTTGGCCCGACTGCGGGTCGAGTTCGCCCCACCCGCCCCTCAGTCCCCGGCAGGACTTCAGGAGGAACTGGCATGACCGAGAGCTTCGCGAATTCGACGCTCAGTCCTGCACTGCGGCAGGCCGCGCACGGCGTGGACGTACCTGAGGACCCGTGGCCGGGGTTCGCCCGGCGGGAGCGACGGCACCGGCGGACGCGGCTGATCCGGGCGGCGGTGGCCGTCGCGGTCGGGGCCGCGCTCGTCGGGGTCCAGACCAACGTGGTGCCCCTACCGGGCTGGGCGCCCGGCATCGCGGTCGCCGCCGCCCCGACAGCGCTGCTCGACGCGCCGCCCCGGGGCGGGCTGGCCGCCGATCAAGCCTGGCTGGACACGCTGCGGGTGTGGATCAGCACCGATCCGCGGATGAACGCCGACACCCCGCTGCATGGCTGGAACCCCGACGGCATCTGGAAGGTCGGCGACCGCGACCGGATCCGCCTGCTCTACGGCAGTGACCAGCCGGGCCACCGGGTCGCGCTGGTCGCGGTGCCGTTGCGGTTCGGCCTACTGACCAAGGAGGCGCTGGTCTGGTATGTGGGTCCGGCCGGGGCCGACGCCCAACAGATGCGCTACGCCGGTTACGACGAGAGCGACGACATCCCGGTGATGACCCTGATGCAGGCCGATCCCGACCGGGGCGGATTCGCGGTCGTCGTCGGGCCGGCCAACTCGACCGTGACAATCAGCGGCGACCCTCGGTACACGTCGAGGGGAACTTTGGAGTATCAGAACCTCGCCCGGACGGACGGCAGCGGAGTCGGGTTCGCCGTCCTGCCCCCCGCGCCGCTCCGCAACGAGCCCGTCGTCCGGGTCAGCCGCGACGAGCACGTGCTCTACCAGGGCGGCCTGGGCGGCGGCCCGTATGAGGCCACGGTCGACCCGACCGGACCGGAGATGAACGCTCTGCTCACCGCCGCCCGACGCGGCGCCCGAGGTACACCGCTGGACGACGCCACCCTGCGCAACTTTGTCGAAACGGC
>NZ_JBFBAO010000043.1:18186-29147 GCF_040682255.1 Micromonospora sp. NPDC051296
CTCCTCGACAGTCGCCTCCCGGCTGCCGGAACGACGGTGCGGGTGCGCTGGTCGGGCAGCGAGCACGGCTCGGCCGCCGCGCTGTTCACCGTGCGGCCCGCTGGCGGCGGAATCATCGCGTACGCCATGCACGGCGACGACCGAACCGGCTGGTGGACCGACCTGCGGCTGCTGCTACCGGCCGAGGGCGCCGACCAACGACCAATCGGCTGGCGGATCCGAGCCGACAACAGCACGCGCACGCCGACGGACCAGGTGCAGGTGATCGCCCCACCAGACGCTGCCCGCGTCACGGTCACGGTCGGCGGCGCACCCCCGGCTACGGTCACCCTCGACGCGTCGTACGCCGGCACCACCCGGATACCGCCGGACCAGCCGGCCACCTTCACCGCGTACGCCACGGACGGCAGCGTCCTCGGCACCACCCCGTTGCCGCCGGTCGAGGCCAACATGTCGGGCCTGCCGGGCGACAGCCCGGCTACTCGCGTGGCCCCCTGATGACCCGAAGGCGTGGCCGAGCCGTCCGAAGACGGCTCGGCCACGCCGAGCAGGCGTCATCAGCCCACCATCCGGCGAGCGTCGATCTTCTAGACCAGGCCGGACAGGTACTCCCTACGTCGCTGCGGTTCGAACTTTTCGATCGCGTACCGCAGCATGACCCGTGGCATGTCCCGGTAACGACGGGCCAGGAACTCCTCTTCCGCCGCTCGGTCACGGTTGCCCACCTCGCGCAGCATCCAGCCCACCGCCTTGTGGACGAGGTCGTGTGGGTCGTGCAGGAGCCGGTCACCGAGCCGGAAGGTCCAGTGGAAGTCGCCGGCTTTGATGAAGGCGAAGGTTGCCATGATGGCGATCCGCCGATCCCACACCACGCTCGATTCGGCCAACCGATCCAGTACGCTCCGGTCCTTGTCGATCAGCCAGGGGCCGACGATGTACGGCGCGGAGGAGTCCACCAGGTCCCAGTTGTTGATGCGGTCGGTGTTGGCCAGGACGATGCGATAGATCCGGGCCCGTTGCTCCTCGTCCCCCTTGACGAACTTCCGCACCAGGATGAACAGCGACGTCAGCCGCTCCTCGTGCACGCCGCTCGTCAGCAGCGTCGCCGTTTCGGCCAGGGACAGGTCGCGCCAGTACCGGCCGGCCACCCGGCGCTGTTCCGGCACGGATACGCCGATGGCCCGGTCTCCCTCGCCGTACCCGCCTGGAACCATCTGTAGGAACCGGCTCACCCCCGCTGCCCGCTCCGGGTCGGCGAGGCTGGCGAGGTCGCGACGGACGTCCCCGGTCGTGGCCATGACTGTGCAACCTACCCCGACCGCCGTGCCTGTCGTGCTCGATGCCGGATCGAGCGTGATCATGGGTGGCGGCCGACTCGCGATCGACCTGGGTGGTGTGAGCGTGACGAGGCGCCGGTACGCCTATCGGCGGGCCCGGTGCGTGACGGTGCGTTTGACCGTGCCGTCAGGGTTGTAGGTGGTCCACTCACCGCTCTTCTTGTTGTTGTCGTAGTCGCCACTGTCGATGAGCTCGCCCTTGGCGTTCCACCGGGTCCACGTGCCGTGCTTTTGATCGTGCTTGAAGCCACCGCGTTGCATGATGCCGCCCGACGAGCGGTACCAGACCCACTTACCGTGGACGGCACCGTTCTCGAAGCCGCCCTCTGCCCGCAGCTGGCCATCGGTGAAGTAGTGCCGCCAGGTGCCGTGCCGTTCGCCCTCGACATACTCGCCGATCATGTAACCGCCGTGCGGGTCCGGGTCGGTCCACATGCCCGTCTTGCGACCCTGCTCGTCCGTGGCGTCAGGGGTCGGAGCGGGGCTCATGCCGGACTCGCGGTCTGGATGCGGGGATGCATGTGCTCTCCTGTTCGTTCAGCGGCCATCACGCCCCAACAATATAAGCTTCCACTTGTTCATCAAGCCCTGCCCCTTGGCGACCTCGCTTCGCCGCTGGTTGGGTGGCGGGATGGAGACGCTGGTGCTCGGAGGCACCGCCTGGCTGGCGTTGGGGGCCCGGGCCCGGCACTGGAGCTACGTCTCCTCGGGCAACGTCTACGCCGCACACCGGACCCCAGCGCCACCCCCTGCGGCTCAATCGGCGAGGGCGCTGGCCGAGCGGCCCTCGTGCAGGGTGAGGTTGCGTCCGTTCGACGGGTCGAACAGGTGGATCTTTTCCAGGTTGAACCAGACTCGCCGGCTCTCCCCCTCGGTCACGGTCGACTCCGCCGAGAGCCGGGTGACCAGGTTCGACCCGGCGCCGGTGAAGTCGGCGGCACCGGTGTCGGCGGCCAGTTCCTCCAGTTCGGCGGCGGAGGCCCGCTCCCCCTCGACGGTGAGGTAGACGTACTTGTCCGAGCCCATCGATTCCACGATGTCCACCGGCGCCTCGAACTCCATCCCCCGGCGGCGGGTCTCCTCGTCGACCAGTTCGGCGTCCTCGAAGTGCTCGGGCCGGATGCCGAGGATCAGCTCCCGGGCAGCGTCGGCGCCCTCCAGCTCGCGGCGGATCCGGTCGCCGATCGGTACGTCACCCAGGGCGGTACGCAACCTGCCCTCCTCGACCGTGGCGGGCAGGAAGTTCATCGACGGTGAACCGATGAACCCGGCCACGAAGAGGTTGCTCGGGTGGTCGTACAGCTTCTGCGGCGGGCCGACCTGCTGCACCGCCCCACCGCGCATGATCACCACGCGGTCGCCGAGGGTCATCGCCTCGGTCTGGTCGTGGGTGACGTAGACGGTGGTGGTGCCGAGCTGCTTCTGCAGCCGGGACACCACCGTGCGCATCTGCACCCGCAACTTGGCGTCCAGGTTGGACAGCGGCTCGTCCATCAGGAACGCCTTGGGTTGCCGGACGATCGCCCGGCCCATCGCCACCCGCTGCCGCTGCCCGCCGGAGAGGTTGGCCGGTTTGCGGTCCAGCAGCGGGGTCAGCTCCAGGACCTTCGCCGCCTCGTCGACCTTCTGCGTGATGGTCTCCTTGTCCAGTTTCGCCAGCCGCAGCGGGAACGCCATGTTCTCCCGGACGGTCATGTTCGGGTACAGCGCGTACGACTGGAAGACCATGGCAATGTCCCGGTCGCGGGGGGCCTTGTCGTTGACCCGTTGCCCGCCGATGCGCAGCTCGCCGGAGCTGATGTCCTCCAGCCCGGCGATCATGTTGAGCGTGGTGGACTTGCCGCAGCCGGAGGGGCCGACCAGGATGACGAACTCGCCGTCGGCGATCTCCAGGTCGACGTCCCGCACCGCCGTGGTGCCGTCCGGGAACTTCTTGCTCACCTTGTCGAGCACGATCTCAGCCACGAGTTTCTCACCTATCCCTTGACGGCGCCGGAGGTCAGGCCGGAGACGATGCGGCGCTGGAAGAAGAGGACGAACAGGATGATCGGAATGGTGATCACCACGGCGGCGGCGCAGATCGCCCCGGTCGGGTCCTCGAACTGCGACTCGCCGGTGAAGAACGACAGCGCCACCGGCACCGTGCGGGACCGCTCGGTGGAGGTCAGCGAGATGGCGAACAGGAAGTCGTTCCAGCAGAAGATGAAGACCAGGATCGCGGTGGTGAACAGTCCCGGCGCGGCCAGCGGGGCGATCACCCGGCGGAACGCCTGCCCCTGGGTGGCGCCGTCCATCTTGGCCGCCTTCTCCAGGTCCCACGGGATCTGCTTGAAGAACGCCGACAGGGTGTAGATCGCCAGCGGCAGCGCGAACGTGATGTACGGCAGGATCAGGCCGGGCCAGGTGTCGAACAGGCCCAGCTGGCGCTCGATCTCGAACAGCGGCGAGACCAGCGACACCTGCGGGAACATCGCGATCAGCAGGGAGACGCCGATCAGCATCCGCTTGCCGGGGAAGTCCAGCCGGGAGATCGCGTACGCGGCCATCGCGCCGAGCACGACGGCGATCACGGTGGCGATCAGCGCGATGCCGATGGAGTTGACCAGCGCCCGGACGAACTGGTCGGTGGCGAAGATGGTCCGGTAGTTGTCCAGCGTCCATTCCCGGGGGATGAACTTCCCGTCGGTCAGCGTGGCCGGTGTCTTGAACGACAGCGACATGATCCACAGCACCGGGGTCAGCGCGAAGACGACCACGGCGACGTCCAGCAGACCCCAACGCAGCTTGGCGCGGGTGGTGGTGTCAGCCATGTCAACGCCTCTCCCCGTCGTCGCTGCCGGGGGCAGCGGTACCGAACAGCTTCACGAAGATGAACGCGATGATCGCCACGGTGATGAAGATCAGCACCGACATCGTCGAGCCGATGCCGAGGTTCAGGCCCCGGATCAGGTTGTTGTAGGCGATCATCGACACCGACGAGGTCTCGTTCGCCCCGGCCGTCAGCACGTAGATGTTGTCGAAGACCCGGAACGCGTCCAGGGTGCGGAACAGCAGGGCGACCAGGATCGCCGGCTTCATCACCGGCAGCATCACCTTGGTGAACCGCTGCCATGCGGTGGCGCCATCGGTGGAGGCCGCCTTGAGCAGGTCCTCCGGCACCAGGGCCAGGCCCGCCATCAGCAGCAGCGCCATGAACGGCGTGGTCTTCCAGATCTCCGCCAGCATGATGATCGCCAGCGAGCTGGCCCGCTCGGTCAGCGGCGCCCCGTCGGAGAAGAGATTGGCCAGGTAGCCGGTGCCGGGCGTCCACGCGTACCGCCAGGAGAACGCGGCGACGACCGTGACGATGCCGTACGGGATCAGCGCCGCGGTCCGCACGATGCCCCGGCCGACCAGCGTCCGGTGCATGACCAGCGCCAGGCCCATGCCGAGCACCAGCTCCACGGCCACGGTGACCACGGTGATCAGCATGGTCACCCCGAACGCCGTCCACCAGAACTCGTTGCTGAGCACGGTGACGTAGTTCTCCAGCCCGATGAACTCCCGCTCGGCCGGGAAGCGCAGGTCGAAGCGCTGCATCGACAGCCACACCGAGTACAGGATCGGGTAGGCGGTCACCGCGACCATGACCAGCGCGGCCGGCGCGCACAGTAGCCAGCCCAGCTTGCGCTCGGCCCGCTTGTTCTCGCTCAGCGCCGGCTTGCCGCGCCTGCTGTTCCGCTGCCTCGGCACGGCCGCGTGCCGGCCGCCGGTGCGGGCGTCGGTCCGGTCGGTGGCCACGTCTTCGCCGGCCGGGTTGGCGTGGGGGGTTCGGTCGTTCATGGCAGCACGCCCTTCGACTCCAGCGCGTCCGCGATCGCCTTACGCAGCTCGTCCGCCGTCGCCTGCGGGTCGATCGCCGACGGCGGCGACAGGAGCGCCGAGGTCACGGTGGAGATGCTCTGGTACGCGGGGGTCAGCGGCCGCACCGCCGGATCCCGCAGCTGTTCGAGGATGGTCTCCTTCATCGGGTACGCCTCGTCCATCTCCGGGTCGTCGTAGACGCGCTCGATGGTCGGCGGCACCCCGTCGTTGATCGCGGAGAACTTCTGATGCTCCGCGCTGCGCAGGCACCTCGCCGCCTCGAAGGACTCCTGCGGGTGCTCGGAGTGGGCGCTGACGGCGAGGTTGACCCCGCCGATGGTCACCCGACCCGGGGTGCCCGCGTCGACGCCCGGCACCCGGGCCCAGCCGACCTGCTCCGCCAGCTCCGGGTTGGCCTCCTGCATCGCCGGATAGACGAACGGCCAGTTCACCTGGAACGCGCCGTTGCCGGCCTGGAAGTCCAACCGCACCGGGTCCTCGGTGGCGTTGCTGAACGACGGCGAGGTCACCCCGGAAGTGGCGAAGTTCCGCAACACCTCCAGCGCCCGGACGGTCCCGTCGTCCATCACGGCCTCGGTGCCGTCCGTGTTGAGGATGTTGCCGCCGGCGCTGGCCGCGAGGGTGTTGTAAAGGACCACCAGGCCCTCGTACTGGGCGCCCATGGTGAGCACCTGGTACGGCTGGCCCTGTTCCTTCAACCGCTGGGCCATCGAGATCATCTCGTCCCAGCTGGTCGGCGGCTCGGGCACCAGGTCCTTGCGATACCACAACAGCTGGACGTTGGTGTTCTTCGGCGCCCCGTAGAGCTTGTTCTGGTACCGGGCGGTCTCCAGCGGGCCGTCGAGGGTGCCGTCCTCCACCTCGGCCCGGTCCCGCCCGGTCCACTCCAGGATCCAGTTGGCGCTGGCGAACTCCTGCGTCCAGGTCACGTCGAGACCGAGCACGTCCATGCCGGTGTCCTCGGCCGCGAGCCGCCGTACCATCTGCACCCGCTGCTCGTCGGCCTCCCGCGGCAGCACCCGGTAGACGATCCGGTACCGCCCGTCGGCCTGCGTGTTGCACTCGTCGACGACCTGCTGCAGATTCTGCTCGGGCGGGTAGTACAGGTTGATCGTGGGCGTACCGCTGTCGGCGCCGCCGGCACAGGCGGCCATCGGCGCCACCAACGCCAACGCCGCGGCCGTCGCCGCCACCCGTACACGGGGTCGGCGCCGGCGCCGGGCCTCGTCAGAGTCGCTCATGTCAACACTCCGCTGCGCTCCGTGCCGCCATGAGCCACCGCCGCGCTGAGCCTGACGATTCGCTCGCTCATGACCCCTCCCCTCGTACCTCGGCCAACAGCCGGGGAGAGGCTCCCGTGCCCCGGCGCACGGCGAGACGGTCAGGGCGTTTGACCTGCCGGTTCACGCCCCTGCGTTTCGTGGCTGGAACACTGCCCGACCTGCGAAGGCGCGAAACCTGACCCAGGTGAGACGACTCGAACACCGGCTGGTGTGGTCCAGGTCATGCCGACCGGGCCAGCCCGGGTGTCGGCGCTTACCCTCAGGCGGTGGACGCGACCTTCTTCTTCGACCCCATCTGCCCGTGGACCTGGCGGACCTCACGCTGGCTGGTGTCCGTCGCCGAGGCCCGTGACCTGCGCATCGAGTGGCGGGCGTTCAGCCTGAGCATCCTCAACGGCGGGAACGTCCCGCCGGAGTACGCCGAGGCGATGGCCGCCTCGGGCCGGGCCCTGCGCCTGGTCGAGGCGCTGCGGGCCGAGAGCCGCCACGACGACGCCGGCCGGTTCTACGCCGAGTTGGGTGCCCGTACCCACGACGCCGGCAACCCGCCGAGCGGCAAACTGGTGGACGCCGCCGTCGAGGCGGCCGGTCTCGACGACGCGGCAGCCGCCCTCGACGACGAGAGCTGGGACGACGCGGTGCATGCCTCGCACGCCCTGGCGTACGCCTCGGCGGGGCCGGACATCGGCTCGCCGGTGCTCATGGTTCCCGGTGCCGACCGGGGAGTGCACGGCCCGATCCTGACCGAGGTGCCCGGCACCGACGACGCTCTGACCCTCTGGGACAGCCTGCTCCCGCTGCTGCGGATGCCGGCCTTCCACGAGATCAAGCGCGGCCGGCACTGAGCAACACGCGTCGGGGACGTCCCGGTCACCCGACCGGGACGTCCCCGACGTCGCTCGGTGAAAGCGCCAGCCCGGACGGCGGATGTCGGTGGCAGGCGGCATGATCGGGGCATGCTGGCACGCTTCAAGGATCTCTGCCTCGACGCCTCCGATCCGCACACCCTCGGCGGGTTCTGGGCCCGCATCCTCGACGGTGAGCTGATCGACACCGGCGACGGCGACACCCGGGTGGACCCGCGCGGGGCCGGCTCCCGGGCCGAGTCGATCTGGGTCAACCGGGTGCCCGAGCCGCGTACCGTCAAGACCCGCGTCCACCTGGATCTGCGGCTGCCCGAGGCGGACCCGGCGGTGCTGCTCGACGCCGGAGCGCGGCTGGTCCGCGAGCCGGACTCGGAGATCGACTGGTGGGTGCTGGCCGACCCGGACGGCAACCAGTTCTGCGCCATCCCGATGGAGTCGAACGCCGACACCGGGCCGTTCGAGCTGGTGGTGGACTCGGCCGACCCGGCCGCGCAGGCCGCCTGGTGGGCCGGCATCGTCGGCGGCGAGCCCAAGTCCAGCGACAAGGGGTACGCAGCGATCACCGGCGCGGCCGGTTTCCCCTGGGACTACTGGGTCTTCGACCCGGTGCCCGAGCGCAAGACCGTTAAGAACCGGATGCACTGGGACGTCGACCTGACCGACCCCGACCCGACCGCCCTGATCAGGGCCGGGGCCACCCTGCTGCGAGAGCCGGACGACACGGTGGGCTGGTGGGTGCTGGCCGACCCGGAGGGCAACGAGTTCTGCGCGTTTCCGCCGCGTCCCACCAGCTGAGCGGCGGTGCTACCAAGCGACCGCCAGGTGGACTAGCGTTTAACGTGCTTCGCCGTCAGCGCGTACGCCGTCGCCGTCGATACGCCACCGGCCGACCCCGACCCGCCCGATCGGTTGGTTCTCGCGGGAACAGCCCGTCACCGGTCCACCGGTTGGGCAGGATCGTCCCCAACGAGGAGGTGCCGTCGTGGTGCAGGACACCCGCGCTCTCGCCCTGACGTTCGAGGTGAGCGGCCTGCCGCCGGTCAAGACCGAGGCGCTGTCCATCTTCGCCGCCGGGCACCGGCAGGCGACGAGGGTACGCGCCCTGCTACAGGCCGCCTGCGAGGCGGCGCAACAGACCGGTTGGACCCCACTGTCCGGGCCGATCGAGGTGGACCTGACCCTGCGCTGCCCGCCCGGGCACCGCACCTCCGACGCCAGCACCCTGCTCGGCGGGGTGTGTGCGGTACTCCAGGACAAGAAGCGGGTCTCCAGCATCGGCCTGACCCACCTCGGCGTCCTGGTCGACGTCGCCCTCTACGACGACGACAAGCAGATCCGCCGGCTTTCGTACGTCGAGGAGCCGGCCGAGGAGTTCTCGTACCAGGTACGCGTCGCCGCCGTATCAACGGTGGTTTGACCGACGGCCGCGGTGGGGTACCGCAGCCGCCGACGAAGGGAGCGTCGATGTCGGAGCCACATGTCACGCTTGAGCCTCGCGACCCGGTGCAGGCGAAGCTGCGTGGGCCGCTGGAGGACCAGTTGACCTCGGCCCTTCAGGCGGCCGCCGACCGGGTCCGGGACAGCTACGCCGGTGAGCCGGTGGAGCAGGTCTGCCAGCGACTGCTCGACGAGACGCGGGCCGGCCTGCATCCCGACATCGCCGCCGGCTTCGAACCCGACATGGACGAACTCTGCCGGGTCGCGGTGGCCATCGTGCGCGGTGACATCACCTGAGCCAGCACGGCATTCAGGCCGCGACTGAATCGGCCCGCCATCCGGCCTCCGGGGCCGCCGATCGCACCGCTGCCAACTCGGCTGCGTAGTCGCGGACCAGCGCGGGCAGGCGGTACCGGCCCGGCTCGTCCTGGTGTACCAGGTGCGCGTCGACCAGGTCCTCTAGGGCACGCCACACCCGCCCGACGGGGACGCCGAGCCGCACCGCCGTCCGCTCGGGGACGACCGCCCCGTCGGGTGACTGACCGAGCAGGACGAGGAGACGGCCGGCCACCTCGTCGGCCGAGCGAAGGGCGGCGACGTGGGCCGCCAAGCTCGCCCGCACCGACAGGTCGCCGAACGACAGCAGGTCCAGCCGCGCCCGCCCGTCACGCACCCGGTCGACCAGGGCGCCGACCGGTGTGTCCGGCTGGCCCGCCAACCGCGAGGCGGCGATCCGCAGCGCCAGCACCGATCCGGCGCAGAGGCGGATCAGCTCGGCGGTGGCGGCGGGTTCCGGGTCCAGCCGGTCGGCACCGACGAGTGCGGCCAACAGCGCCCGCGCCCCGGTGGACGACAGGGGACGCAGCCCGATCGACCGGACCCCGTCCAGACCGTGCAGCCGCCGCTGGCCGACGACGATCAGCGCCGGGCCGGGCCCGGCCGGAACCAGCGGGCGCACCTGGCCGGCGCCGGTCACTCCGTCGATGACGAGAAGTATTCGTCGGCCGGCCACCCGGCTCCGGTACCAGCCGGCCCGCTCGTCCACGTCCTCCGGCACGTCACCGGTGGGCACCCCCAGCGCGCGCAGTACCCGGCCGAGCACCTCCGCAGCGGGCACCGACGGCCGTGACCCGAGGTCGACGAAGATCTGCCCATCCGGGAACTCGGCGCCGACCGAGTGCGCGGCCCGGACCGCGATCGCCGTCTTCCCGCTGCCGGCGGGCCCGGTGACGACCGCTGCGGCCGGACCCTTGCCCACCACGGCCGCGACCACCCCCGCCACCTCACCGGTACGCCCGACGAACGTGGTGAGGTCCGCCGGCAGTTCCCGGGGTACGCCAGGCTGCCCGCTGGCGCTGCGCGCTTCCGCGTCCCGCCGGCTCGGCGAGCCAGCCGGATGGGCGAGATCGGGTGAACGGTCCAGCATGGCCCGATGAAGCGCGGCCAGTTCCTCACCCGGTTCGATGCCAAGGTGTTCCGCGAGCACCGCGTGCGCCTCCCGGTACGCGGTCAGCGCCGCCGGCACATCACCACAGCGGTAGAGCGCAAGCATCAGGTGCCCCCAGGCACGCTCCCGCAACGGGTGCGCGGCGAGATGCCGACGCAGGCCACCGAGCAGATCAGCGTGCTCGCCGACGGCCAACCGAGCCTGCGACCAGTCCTCGAACACCCGAAGGCGCTGTTCCTCGAGGCCGGCCCAGTAACCATCCAGCCCCGGCCCGGACGGCAGCCCGTCGCCGGCCGGCCCACGCCACAGACCCAGCGCGGCGGTCAACGCGCCGACCGCCGGGCGGTGATCGCCGGCCGACAGGTGGACGCGACCCTCCCTGGCCAGCCGCTCAAATCGGCCGATGTCCAGTTCCTCCCCGGCCAAGCGCAACTCGTAGGCGTTGCGGCGGGCAGTCAGCCGGTCACCCAGCACCTTGCGGAGGCCCGTCACATGCGACCGAAGATTTGCCACCGCGGACGCTGGGGGCATGGCACCCCAGGTGACCTCGGAGAGACGGTTCAGCGACACCGGCCCGTTGGCCCCCAACGCCAACGCAGTGAGCACAGCCCGCCGTCTCGCCGCTCCAGGCGTGACATCGACACCCTCGACGAGCAGTTGCATCCGGCCGAGTAACCTGAGATCCACCTGCATGATGTCGCTCCCCCGTCGAACCCGTGAGCGTGCT
>NZ_JBFBAO010000044.1:0-28803 GCF_040682255.1 Micromonospora sp. NPDC051296
CGCGGTCGGGTCGTGCGCTACCGTCTTACCGACCCGCCGCAGCGAAGCCGGTGCGACACCGGCGCTGTCCCGCAACTGTGATGCCCCGATCCGGGGACGAGCCAGGTCGCCTGGGGCGCGGTCGCGATCCGCGCTCTCGAGGAAGGGCGCCTCGCGGACGGGTGCCCAGGCTCCCTGTCGGCGAAGCACCGCACTCCTCGACCGACAGGAGGACCGATGTCCAGACGTACCCCCCGGCTCTTCGCCGCCACCCTCGCGGTGGCCGCGCTCACGCTCGGTGCCTGCGCCGAGAAGGCCCCCGAGACCCCCGCCGCCAGCGGCAGCCCGAACGCCGCCGCCTTCCCGGTCACCGTCGGGTCACTGACGCTGGAGCAGCGACCCGAGAAGATCGTCTCGCTGTCGCCGACGGCCACCGAGATGCTCTTCGCCATCGGCGCCGGCCCGCAGGTCACCGCAGTCGACGACCAGTCCAACTTCCCCGCCGACGCGCCGAAGACGGACCTGTCCGGCTACCAGCCGAACGCCGAGTCGATCGCCGGGAAGAACCCCGACCTGGTGGTGCTCGCCAACGACACCAACAAGATCGTCGACCAGCTCACCGCGCTGAAGATCCCGGTCTACCTGACCCCCGCGGCGCAGACCCTGGACGACTCGTACCAGCAGCTCACCGAGCTGGGCACGCTCACCGGCAACACCACCGCGGCGGCCGATGTCGTGCAGCGGATGAAGGACGACATCGCGAAGATCGTCGCCGAGGTGCCGCAGCGGGTCCAGGCACCCACCTACTTCCACGAGCTGGGTCCGGAGCTGTACACGGCGACCAGCAAGACCTTCATCGGCTCGGTCTACACCCTCGCCGGCCTGGAGAACATCGCCGACCCGGCCGACGCCGACGGCAAGAGCGCCGGTTACCCGCAGCTGTCCCAGGAGGTGATCGTCAAGGCCAACCCGGACTTCGTCTTCCTCGCCGACGCCAAGTGCTGCCAGCAGAGCGCCGAGACGGTCAAGGCCCGCAGCGGCTGGTCCGGCATCAACGCGGTCAAGAACGACCAGATCGTGCCGCTGGACGACGACATCGCCTCCCGCTGGGGCCCGCGCGTGGTGGACCTGCTGCGAGTCATCGTCGACGCCACCGCCAAGGCGTCCGAGTGACGACGGACGGCAGGCGTTAACAAGGGACCCTTGCTATGCACCAGGCGTTAAGAAGGGGCCCTTCCTTCTCGCCGGTCGGGGCGGCGCAGCCGTCCCGCCCGGCGGGCCTGCGGAAACGCTGGCTCGCCGCCGGCGTCTTTGCCGTGCTCGTCGCCCTGGTGGCCGGTGTCTCGCTCGGCCCGGTCAGCCTGCCGCCCGGCAGCGTCGCGATCGAACTGCTCAACCTGCTGCCCGGGGTACGCCTGGAGAGTGGGCTGACCGAGCGGGAGATCGCCATCGTCACCGAGCTGCGGCTGCCCCGGGTGGTGCTGGGTCTGCTGGTCGGTGGGCTGCTCGCCCTGGCCGGTGGCGCGTACCAGGGGGTGTTCCGCAACCCGCTGGCCGACCCGTACCTGCTGGGCGTCGCCGCCGGGGCCGGGCTGGCGGTCACCGTCATGTTGACCCTCGGCGTCGGTGCGGGCGGGGCGCTGAGCGGGCTGCCGATCACCATCCCGCTGGCCGCGTTCGTCGGCTCGCTGGGTGCGGTCGGGATGACCTACCTGCTCGGGGCCGCCGGCGGGCGCAGCCGTTCGCCGGCCACGCTGATCCTGGCCGGGGTGGCCGTCTCGGCGTTCCTCAGTGCCGGGCAGACGTACCTGCTGCAACGGCACGCCGACAGCATCCAGCAGGTCTACTCCTGGCTGCTCGGTCGGCTGGCCACCGCCGGCTGGCAGGACGTGCGCCTGGTGCTGCCGTACTTCCTGCTGACCAGCCTGGTCATCCTGCTGTTCCGGCGCGAACTGGACGTGCTCTCGGTGGGCGACGACGAGGCGGCCAGCCTCGGCCTGCACCCGCAGCGGTCCCGGTACCTGCTGATCGCCGCCGCGTCGCTGGGCACCGCCGCCGCCGTCTCCGCCTCCGGTCTGATCGGCTTCGTCGGCATCATCGTGCCGCACACCGTACGGCTGCTCGCCGGGTCGAGCTACCGGGTCATCCTCCCGCTGTCGTTACTGTTCGGAGGTGCCTTCCTGGCCCTGACCGACGTGGTGGCGCGGACCGCCGCCGCACCGCAGGAGATCCCGATCGGGGTGGTCACCGCGCTGCTGGGCGGCCCCTTCTTCGTCCTGGTGCTGCGCACCGCCCGGCGGGTGCTGACATGACCGAACCCGCACCGGGCGCGCCCGCCCCCGCGACCACGCCCGACCCGCCGCCCGGCACGCCCGGCTCTGCGCCGGCCACGCCCGGCTCTGCGCCCGCCACGCCCGGCTCTGCGCCCGCCACGCCCGGCTCTGCGCCCGCCACGCCCGGCTCTGCGTCCGGACCGCTCGGCGGGGCCGGCAAGGCCGACGGGCCACCGGCCGTCGATGTGCGTGGCCTGCGGGTCAGTCTGGACGGCGTACCGATCCTCGCCGGTGTGGACCTGACCGTGCGGGCCGGCGAGTGGGTCACCGTGATCGGCCCCAACGGGGCCGGCAAGTCGACGCTGCTGCGCGCCGTCGGCGGCCTGCTCCCCGCGCCGGACGCGGTCCGGCTGTTCGGTACGCCGCTGAGCGCGCTGCGCCGCCGCGAGCGGGCCCGGGTGGTGGCCACGGTGGCCCAGTCCCCGGTCGTACCGCCCGGCATGGCGGTACTGGACTACGTGCTGCTCGGCCGCACCCCGTACATCCCGCCGCTCGGCCGGGAGTCCGCCGCTGACCTGGCCGTCGTGCACGAGGTGCTGGACCGGCTGGACCTCTCCGGCTTCCACGCCCGTGAGCTGGCCACCCTCTCCGGCGGGGAACGGCAGCGGGTCTTCCTAGCGCGGGCGCTGGCCCAGGGTGCCACCCTGCTGCTGCTCGACGAGCCCACCAGCGCGCTCGACATCGGCCATCAGCAGGAGGTCCTCGAACTGGTCGACCAACTGCGCCGCACGGACGGCCTGACCGTGCTGGCCACCATGCACGACCTGTCGATCGCCGGCGAGTACGCCGACCGGATGGTGCTGCTCGCCGACGGCCGGGTCGCCGCCACCGGCACCCCGCACGAGGTCCTGACCGAACAGCTCCTGTCCCACCACTACCGCGCCCACGTGAAGGTCATCCCCGGCCCCCACGGCCCGCTGGTCCTCCCCACCCGCCCCCGCTGACCCCCGTCAGGGGGTGAGGGCGATCAGGGAGAAGAGGGCGCCGTTGGGGTCGCGGAGGGCGGCTATCCGGCCGGCGGGGATGTCGCGGGGCGGGACGAGGATGGTGCCGCCCAGCTCGGCGGCGCGCGCGGCGGTGGCGTCCGCGTCGGCGACGGAGAAGTAGACCGTCCAGTAGGCGGGTGAATCTGCCGGGAACTCGTCACCCAGGGGCGGCATCATCCCGGCCACCACTCGGTCGCCCAGCCGCCACCCGGTGTAGGCGACCTGTCCCATCGGCTCTTCCTCCGGCTGCCACCCGAAGACCAGCTCGTAGAAGATCCGGGCCCCGTCGGGGTCGGGCGTGACCAGCTCGGTCCAGCTCATCGCCCCGGGCACGTCGAACACTTCGGCGCCGGCGAAGGCCATCGGCTGCCAGACGCTGAACGCGGCGCCGGCCGGGTCGCTGAAGACCGCCATCCGGCCCCGGTCGAAGACCTCGAACGGTGGCACCACCACCTGACCGCCGGCCCGCTCCACCCGGCCGGCGACCAGGTCGGCGTCGTCGGTGGCGACGTACGTCGACCAGATCGGCACCTGATCCGGTACGGCCGGCGGGCCCACGCCGGCCACCGCCTGGCCGCCCAGCAGGAAGACCGTGTACCCGCCCGCCTCCGGCTCGGCGTCCACCCGGCCGGTCCAGCCGAACAGTTCCGGGTAGAACCGTCGGGCCGCGTCGAGCCCCGGCGTCGCCAGGTCGGCCCAGCAGGGCGTGCCCGGCGCAACGCTGGCCACGGCTACCCCTCTCGACCTGCGGCGACCGCCGCCCGGCCGCCCTCCCCGGCATCGTGGCACCGCCCGGCCGCCGCCCGGGGCGGAAACGGGTGGAACGTCAGCTGAACCGGCGACCCTCGTCCCGCCGGTAGGCCCACCCGCCGAGCGCGGCCAGCACCACCAGCCAGACACCGAGCATGATCAGCGACAACCGGCTTGCCGAGTAGTCGCCGACCGCCGCCCACATCAGCTCCACCGCGCCCCGGGTGGGCAGGTACGGCGCGATCGCCTCGATGAAGCCGGGCGCGTCACCGGGGGCGGAGAGCAACCCGCCACCGAAGGCGAGCGGGAAGAAGACGAGCTGCGCCACCACGATCGCCGCCTTGCTCGGCAGCGCGTACCCGATGGTCAGCCCCATCAGCGTGAACGGCACCGAGATCACCGCCACGGTGACCAGCGCCAGCAGGAACCCCGCGGGGGTGATCCGGGCCTCGGTCAGGGTCGCCGCGATCACCACCACGGGGATCAGCGACAGGTACGTGATGGTCAGCCCGGCCAGCACCCGCCCGGCGAAGCGCGGCGCCGGCCCGGCCGGCAGGGTCCGGGTGAACGGGTCCCACGGCTGTTGGCGGTCCTCGGCGACGCCCACACCGTAGGAGAAGATGTTGGCGCTCATCACCGAGAAGGTGACCATTGAGGCGGTGGCGAAGGTGGCGGCCACCGGGTCCTTCCCGGCGAACGGCACCACGAAGAAGAGCATCGCGGCGGCCGGGAAGAACGCGCTACCGAAGATCGCGATCGGGATGCGGAACGTCTCCAGCAGCTGGTAACGCGCGTGGGTAAGGGCGAGTTGCACGGGAGAGGTCTCCTCAGGCGGCGGCTGGCTGGGCGTCGGCGGTGGTGATGGCGAGGAACGCCTCCTCCAGCGAGGTCGGGCGTACCTCCAGGTCGCGGAACTCGACTCCGCTCGTGACCAGGTCCCGCACCAGCTGGTCGGCGTCGGCGGTGAGCAGGTGGGTGCGGCCGTCGACCTGTTCGGTGCGGACCACGCCGGGCAGCGTCGGCAGCACGTCGGCGGTCAGGCTCACCCGACGTACGCCGACCACGGCGCGGACCGCGTCTACGGTGTCGTCGGCGAGCACCCGGCCGTGGCCGATCACCACCACCCGCTGGGCCAGCGCCTCCACCTCCTCCAGGTAGTGGCTGCTCAGCAGCACGGTGCCGCCGTCCGCGTGGAACGCCCGGATCGCCTCCCACAACGTGTGCCGAGCCTCGACGTCCAGGCCGGTGGTCGGCTCGTCGAGCACGACCAGGCGGGGGCGGCCGACGAAGGCCAGCGCCACCGCGAGCCGGCGCTTCTGCCCGCCGGACAGCCCGCCGGTCTGCCGCCGGGCCAGCTCACCCAGGCCGAACTGGTCGAGCAGTTCGGTGCGCGGGACCGGGTCTGGATAGTGGGCGGAGACGAAGTCCACCACCTCGCCGACCCGCAGCGTGCCGGGCAGCCCGGTCTCCTGTGGAGTGACGCCGATCTGCCGTCGGCTCGCCGGGTCACGCGGGTCGCCGCCGAACAACTCCACCCGACCCGACGTGGGGCGGCGCAGCCCGACGAGCAGGTTGATCAGTGTGCTCTTACCGGCGCCGTTCGGCCCCAGCAGGCCGACCAGCTCGCCCGCGCGCACCTCGAGGTCGACCTGGTCCAGGGCGAGGACGTCGCCGTAGCGGCGACTGACCCGGTCGGCACGGGCGAGGGTCATGGACTACTCCTTCACGGCGACGTGATCGGCTTCCGGTTTATCGCACCGGGGCAAGTCGGCGCCACATCGCCGACCGGTTGTTCAGCCGAGTGGGGCGGGCAGTGGCGCTGCGTGCAACACCGACAGCCGGGACACGGCCCGGGTGAGCACCACGTACAGCCGATGCAGCCCGCGCGGCTCGGCCGCCACGATGGCGGCCGGCTCGATGACGATGACGTGGTCGTACTCAAGGCCCTTGACCAGCGTGGCCGGCATCACAATGACCCGCGCCGCGGCCTCCGGGTCGTCGGCGGTCGCGATCTCCACCCCCGCCGCCGCCAGCGCCGCCCGCAGCCCGTCCACCGCGTCGTCGGCGGCGATCACGCCGACCGACCCCTCGTGCGTCAGCGCCGCCCGGACCTCGACCACCGTCGCGGCGGCAAGATCGGTCACGGTACGCACACCCAGCGCGCCGTCGCGGCGTAGCGACTCGGCCGGCGGTACGTCGACGGCGAGCGCCGGAAGCAGCCGGTTGGCGAAGGCGAGCACGGCCGCGGGCACCCGGAAGCCGACCGTCAGCGGCACCACCGCCGCGTCCGGCTTGCCCAGGTGGCGCAGGGTCTCCCGCCAGTCCGTGGCGGCCCACGGCGCGGTTGCCTGGGCCAGATCGCCGAGGAGGGTGAGCGACCCGTGCTCGCTGCGCCGGGCGATCACCCGGCACTGCATCGGGGAGAGATCCTGCGCCTCGTCCACCACGACGTGTCCGTAGCCGGTCGGGCGTTCGATCAACCCGGCCGCCTCGTCGAGCAGGACGGCGTCGGCGGCCGTCCACCGGGTCGCCTTCGGCGTCCGCCCCAACCTCGTACCACCGCTCACCGCAGCTGCGCCCGGCGTGCTGGTAAGCCGACCGGCGGTGCCCGCCGCGCCTGGCGGTTGGCCGGTGAGCAGGGTCTGTTCGTCGGGGGTGAGCAGGCCGTCGGCCGCTGCGGCGAGCCGGGTGGGGTCGGTGAGCAGGGCGTGCAGCAGCCCGTCCGGGGTGAGCGCCGGCCAGACCGCGTCCAGGAAGGCGGTGACCGGCTTCGACCGGCCCATCCGACGCAGCCACGCGTCGCTCGGCGACTCCGCCCGCCGGGCCTCGGCCTGCCGTTGCAGCAGTCCGACCACCCGGGCCTGGACGCGTTCCCGGCCGACGGCGTACGGCAGCCCCTCCTCGCGGGTCTCCCGCACCAGCCGGTGCAGCGGTTCCAGCCCGATCCGCCAGCGGAACGAGCCGTCGGAGACGACGATCGGTTCGGTCGGCTCGCCGACGTAAGCGTCGACCGCCCGTCTCAGCACCTCGGCCATCCGCGCGTCGTGCTTCAGAGTGGCCACGGCCGGCGGGTCCACCGCCCGCACCGCCACCCGGTCGACCAGGTCCTCCACGGTGGCCTGCTCGACCTCCACCTCACCGAGAGCGGGCAGCACCGCCGCGATGTACCCCAGGAACGCCCGGTTCGGCCCCACGACCAGCACCTTCGACCGCCGCAGCCGCTCCCGGTGCAGGTAGAGCAGGTACGCGGCGCGGTGCAGCCCGACCGCCGTCTTACCGGTGCCCGGCGCGCCCTGTACGCAGATCGAGTCGGCCAGGTCGGCGCGGACCAGCTCGTCCTGCTCGGGCTGGATGGTGGCGACGATGTCGCGCATCGGCCCGACCCGGGGCCGCTCGATCTCGGCGGTGAGGATTCGGCTGGCCGTGCCCAGTTCCTCGCCCCGTTCCAGGTGCTCGTCCTCGAAGCTGGTGAGCACCCCGCTGCCGAAGCCGAACCGGCGCCGTACGGCGAGGCCCTGCGGATCGCGGGCGCTGGCCCGGTAGAACGACCGGGACACCGGGGCCCGCCAGTCCAGCACCAGCGGCTCGCCCTGCTCGTCGGTGACGTGCCGGCGACCTACGTGGTACCGGTGCCCGGCGTGCTCGGCGTTCGCGTCACCGAAGTCGAGCCGGCCGAAGAACAGCGGGGTACGCGGGTCGTCGGCCAGCTCGGCCACCCGCCGGGCGAGGTGCCGGCCGAGCTGCTCGGCGGTGTACGCGTCGCCGGCGACCTTGTCACCGGTGGCGAACAGCGCCTCGGCGCGTTCACGCATCCGGTGCAGTGCCGCTCGGGAGGTGGACAGGTGCGCCCGCTCGGCGGCAAGTTCGTCGTCCAGGTCCGGCCCGGAGGGGCGGTGCTGCGGGGGTTGCGGGATCTGTCGGGCGTGCAGGCTCATCCACGTAACTCCTTGACACGGGGAGAAAGGCTGCCGCTCGCGTTTCCGACACTGACGGGTCGGCGCGGGACGTCCGCTGCGGTGCTACTCACCGCGGCCGTCGGGCGGAAACGGAAAGCCTACTCCCCGCTGCGCCAGCGGCAACCGGATTTCCCCGCGACCGGGGGATCATGGAGGCATGACGGAGGCGCATCCCGAGCCGCCCCGGGTGACGATCAGCGACCCGCAGCTGCTGCGAGCGCTCGCCCACCCGGCCCGGCTCGCGATCATGGAACATCTCGGGTCGACCGAGGGAGGGGCGACCGCCACCGAGTGCGCCGAGGTGGTGGGCCTGTCCCCGAGCGCGACCAGCTACCACCTGCGGGCGCTGGCCCGGTACGGGCTGGTGGAGGAGGCACCGAGCCGGGGGGACGCCCGCGAGCGGCTGTGGCGCAGCACGATGCAGTCCTGGTCGATCGACGCGGGCCGCGGTGCCGACCCGTCGGTACGCGACGCCGAGCGGACCCTGGTGGAGGTGTTCCTCGCCCGGGAGCTGGAGCGAAGCCGCGACTGGCTGCGCCGGGCACCGGACGAGCCGGAGGAGTGGTACCAGAACGCCCTGCTCAGCGACTCGATGCTGCTGCTGACGGCCGAGGAACTGGCGGAGCTCAACCAGGCGGTGCTGGGCCTGCTGCGGCCGTACCGCAAGCGGGACCGGTCCGATCCGCCGCCGGGCGCCCGCCGGGTCGCCGTCCAGTACAAGGCGTTGCCGCTGGACTGAGGGCTTGTGTCGATCAGATGTGAAGGATTATTTTCGAAGCATGTCCTTCACATCTGGATCGTCGCGCTGGTCGGACGTCGGCCTCGCCACCGCCGCCCGAGGGATCGCCACCTGCGGCGACCTCCTCGCCGCCACCACGCTGACGCTGGCGCTCCAGTCGTCCGGGGCCGGTGGCAGCGCCGTCGCCGGGGTGTTGCTCGCGGCGACTCTTCCGCTGGTGGTGCTCGCACCGCTGACCGGGCGGCTGGCCGACCGGATGGACAGCCGGAAGCTGCTGATCGGCGCCGGCCTGGCCCAGTCGGCGATCTGCCTCGGGCTGGCGTACGCCGGCCACCCGCTACTGGTCATCTGCCTGGTGGCGCTGCTCGCCTCCGGTCTTGCGGTCACCCAGCCGGTGCTGTCAGCCCTGGTGCCCGCCATGGTGAGCCCCGCCGACCTGCCCCGAGCCACCGCGCTCAACCAGACCGCCGGCATGATCGGCGTGCTCACCGGACCGGCCCTGGCCGGGTTCCTGGTCGGCGGGTTCGGCACCCGAACGCCGTTGCAGATCGGCGCGGTCAGCTACCTCGCGCTCGTCCTCGCGGGGCTGCTGATCCGCACCCGCCGGGGCGGTGGGTGGCGCACGGTGCCGGCGGGTACGGCGGACGCCGCCACGGTGGCCAGCTGGCGACTGCGCCAGGATCCACTCCTGCTCGCGATGGTGGCCACCCTGGCCGGCGTGGTCGGCACGATCGGCGCGATCAACGTCATCGAGGTCTTCTACGTGCGCGAGACGCTCGGTGCCTCCGCCGCCGTCTACGGCATGGTGACCGGGGCGTGGACCCTCGGCGTCCTCTGCGGCGCCTGGATCTTCGCCCGGCTGGCCCGACGCTTCACCGACGACGCCGGCCTGGTCCAGTGCGGCCTGCTGCTGCTCGGCGGCTGCTGCCTGATGGTGCTGGTCTCGGTGACGGTGCCTGCGGCGCTGCTGTTGGTGCCGATCTGGCTCGTCGGTGGCATGTGCAACGGCGGCGACAATGTCTTCAACAACGTGGTGCTGGCCCGGCGGGTACCGGAGGCCGCCCGTGGGCGGGCCTTCGCGGCCATGGGTGCCGCGGTGCAGGGCGCGGCGATGGTCGGCTACCTGGTCGGTGGCCTGCTGCTGGAGGTGACCGAGCCGCGTCCGCTGATCGTCGGCTGCGGGGTGGCCGGGTTGCTGGTGCTGCTCGGATTCGTCCGGCCGGTCCGGCGGGCCGTCCGGGCCGAGCGGGCCCGCGTCACGGCGGATGCGGAGTTGGCCACTCCGGTGCCGGCCCGCTGAGCAGGCCGGAGGCGGCGAGGATACGGTCAGGGCATGGTCGACCGCGTCGCCCGCCCCCGGGTCGGGCACATCCAGTTCCTCAATTGCCTGCCGATCTACTGGGGGCTGATGCGCTCCGGCGCGCTGCTCGACGTCGACCTGCACAAGGACTCGCCGGACCGGCTAAGTGCCGCGCTGGTCGCCGGTGACCTGGACATCGGGCCTATCTCCCACGTCGAGTACCTGCGGCACGCCGACGAGCTGCTGCTCCTGCCCGACCTGGCCGTCGGCAGCGACGGCCCGGTGCTCTCGGTCAACCTGGTGAGCACCCGCCCGCCGGCCGAGCTGGACGGTGCCCGGGTCGCGCTCGGCTCCACCTCGCGGACCGGGGTGCTGCTCGCCCAACTGCTGCTGCGGGAGCGGTACGGGGTCCAACCCGAGTACTTCCGCTGCCCACCGGATCTGACCCAGATGCTGCTGGAGGCGGACGCCGGAGTGCTCATCGGCGACGTGGCCCTGCGCGCCCTCTACGAGGCGCCGCGCCGTGGGCTGGAGGTGACCGACCTGGGGCAGGCCTGGCGGGAGTGGACCGGCCTGCCGATGGTCTTCGCCGTCTGGGCGGTCCGCCGGGACTTCGCTGCCGCCCACCCCGGCCTGGTCAAGGAGGTGCACGAGGCGTTCCTGCGCTCGCGTGACCTGTGCCTGGCCGAGCTGGACCAGGTCGCCGAGTCGGCGGCCCGCTGGGAGCCGTTCGACGCGGCCACCCTGGCCTCCTACTTCCGGGCGCTGGACTTCTCCCTCGGCGACCGTCAGGTCGCCGGCCTGCGCGAGTTCGCCCGCCGCGCCGCCGCGCTCAGCGAAACCCCGCCGCTGCCCGCCGGCGGCCCCACCTTCTTCACCCGCTGATCAGGGGGTGGGGGTCAGGAGCGCCTCGGTGATCTTCTGGCAGTTGTCCATGCCGTACTCGTAGCCCTTGTTGATCGGATAACGGAGCATCACGCCCATCGTCCAGGTGTCGCCGATCGCCAGGCAGTTGACGTGGATCTCCTGCTCCCGGGTGCGGTCGACCCAGCCGTTCTTGATGGCGATCTTCTTGGCCTCGGCGTCCGGGAACGCCTTGCGGATGCCGAAGTCGCCGGCTCCGCGTACCAGGCGCATCTCGTTGAGCAGCCACTTGGTCCACTTGGGTCCGGCGGCCCGGCCGTCGGCGATGCAGTTGCCCAGTCGGGCGGTGTCCCGAGGGGACAGTTCGGTACGGCTCCACCCGAGATCGCTGGAGACCTTGCTGTCGGTCAGGTCGCAGGTGGACAGCAGCCGCTTGATGGAGGCGGACCGGCCGATCTGGGTGTAGAGCTGCTCGGTGCGGGTGTTGTCGCTGTCCCGAATGATCTTCGTGAGGTCGTCCAGCTTCGCGTCGCTCGGGGTCTGCCCGGCGTCCGCGGTACGACGTAGGTAGTCGGCGACGATCCAGGACTTGATCAGGGACGCGGTGGTGTTGGTCTCGGCCATGTTGTCCGAACCGATGATCTCGCCCGAGCGTCGGTCCAGCACGCTCCACGCGTACCAGCCGTCGATGTCCAGGTCGAGATCTTTCGCCTCGAACGGCAGCGGCTCGGGCTCCGGCGACGGACTGGGCGAGGGGGACGGCGACGGCCGCGAGTTGCGGTCGGTGGCGGAACCCGTACGGTCCACCGGAGAGTCAGCCCGGCCCCACTCGGCCGCCGCGGTGGACTCGAAGGGCGAACCGGGCAGCAGTCGCAGCGAGACCAGGACCAGCCCGATCAGGACGGCAGCGATGGCGACGAACCGTAGCGGCGATGTCTCGCCCTTTGGGTCGCGACGGTTGCGGGCCATCAGACCTTCTTCACAGTTGGCTGCTGCGGCACCTTGAGCGCGCCGCCGGGCTGCGGGGTCACCAGTTGGGAGGCGACGCTGGCGCAGACGTCGGCGCCGTAGTCGAGACCGCTGCTCTGCGGGTAACGCAACATCACTGCCAGACTCCACTTCTCGGTCACGGCGAGGCAGTTGACGTGCCAGTTGCCGTCGTAGTTGAGCGGGGTCCAGCCGTTCTTGATGCTGACCGGGCCCTGGCTGATGATCGATTTGGGCAGTCCGTCGACGATGCCCCACTTGCCGCCGCCCGAGCGGGCCTTCTGGTCCTTCGCGGCGGTGCTGCCGCGGACCTTGCTCATCTCGGCGAGCACCCACTCGGTCCACTTCGGGCCGGCGGCCTTGCCGTCGGCGATGCAGTCACCGACACGTACGGCGTCCCGGGGTGACATCCGGGTGAAGCTCCAGTAGCCCTCGTAGCCCGAGACGTCGCCCCGCTTGGTGTCGGTGAGGCCGCAGATGCTGATCGCCCGCTTGATCACCGGCCCCGGCTGCCCGCCGGCCGGCACCGCGTACGAGCCGCCGGCGGCCCGGTAGACGATGTTGGTCGCGTCGTCGTCGCTGTCCCGGATGGCCAGGCTGGCGGCCTTCTTCAGCGCCGCGGTCGGCTCCTTGTCGCCGAGTTGGCGCAGGTAGTCGGAGACGATCCAGGCCTTGATCATCGACTCGGTCGAGCTGGTCGCGGTCATGTTCTTCGAGCCGGAGATCTTGCCCGACTCGCGGTCCAGCAGCGCCCAGGAGAAGAAATCGCCTTTGAAACCTACCGAGACCGGGCCGGCGGCCAGGGTCGGCAGCGGCGGCGGAACGGGCGTGGGCGCGGCGACGCTCTCCGGGGCGCCGCCGGCCTGGCCGGCGGAGAGCCGGGCGTACGCGGCCGGCACCAGCATGACGCCGCCGAGCAGCACCGCCATGACGGCGAGCACCATGATCACGCGAGATCGCATGAGCGGGTGAGCTCCAGATATCAGGGCCGGGGGGACCGGCTGGTTGCCAGGACTGATCGGTGTGGATCGCCTGGGGTCGGGGGAAACGGCCCCTGTCAGACGGCGATCGTCTCCAGCCGAGCGGTGTGACGGGGGAAGTCTACGTGCGGATCGGCGCCGTGCCAGGACGCGGCGCTGGGCAACTCGCCGTGAAGGCGGGATAACAACCCGCTATGTGGCGGTTGCGAGGATTTGTCGCCAGGTCGTGACCCAATTCACAGTGTCGAACGTTTACGAGGGGCGCTCGGCCGATGACGCTCGGGCATCTCGTATTTCTGTGACACCCCTCTGGTGTCATGGATTGCCAGCTGTAACACTTAGTGCATGTATGGCAATGACTTCCCGGGCGAGGACGCGCCCGGCGGCTTGCTCGGCGAGGTCGAGGCGGCGGAGGCGGCGCTACGTGCGGCCGCGGAGCGGGACCGCGGCGTGGCCGGCCCGGGTGAGGACCTGGCCGCGTACTTCGCGGAGGTCGTTGACGCGGACCAGAAGATCGAGCCACGTGACTGGATGCCCGAGGCGTACCGGCGGACGTTGATCCGGCAGATCGCCCAGCACGCCCACTCCGAGATCATCGGCATGCAGCCGGAGGGGAACTGGATCA
The DNA here is from genome assembly GCF_040682255.1 of Micromonospora sp. NPDC051296. NCBI lineage: Bacteria > Bacillati > Actinomycetota > Actinomycetes > Micromonosporales > Micromonosporaceae > Micromonospora > Micromonospora sp. NPDC051296. The sequence goes on from NZ_JBFBAO010000044.1 coordinate 13,500, forward strand.
GCCGCGCCCCGTCGCTCAAGCGCAAGGCGATCCTGCTGGCCAAGGTGCAGGACGAGGCCGGCCACGGCCTCTACCTCTACGCCGCCGCCGAGACCCTCGGCATCAGCCGGGACGAGCTGGTCGAGCTGCTGCTGGAGGGGCGGCAGAAGTACAGCTCGATCTTCAACTACCCCACCCTCACCTGGGCCGACGTCGGTGCCATCGGTTGGCTGGTGGACGGCGCGGCGATCGTCAACCAGGTCCCGCTCTGCCGGTGCTCCTACGGCCCGTACGCCCGCGCGATGATCCGGGTCTGCAAGGAGGAGTCGTTCCACCAGCGCCAGGGCTTCGAGATCCTGCACACGCTGGCGCACGGCACCCCGGAGCAGAAGGCCATGGCCCAGGACTCGGTGGACCGCTGGTGGTACCCGTCGCTGGCCATGTTCGGCCCGCCGGACGGCGACTCCACCCACTCGGCCCAGTCGATGGCCTGGAAGATCAAGCGCTTCTCCAACGACGAGCTGCGCCAGCGTTTCGTGGACATGTGCGTCGGCCAGGCGGAGGTGCTCGGGCTGACCCTTCCCGACCCCGACCTGCGCTGGAACGACGAGCGCCAGTCGTACGACTACACCCAGCCCGACTATGACGAGCTGATGCGGGTGATCAAGGGCAACGGGCCGTGCAACCGGCAGCGGATGGCGCACCGGCGCCGCGCCCACACCGAGGGCGCCTGGGTGCGCGAGGCTGCCGCGGCGTACGCGGCAAAGCAGAGGAACAAGGAAAAGGTGGCGGCGTGAGCGAGCGAACCGATCGGCTCGGCGTGCGGAATCCTTCCCCGCTCTGGGAGGTCTTCGTCCGGGCCCGGCGCGGGTTGGCGCACACCCATGTCGGCAGCCTGCACGCGCCCGACGCCGAGCTGGCCCTGCGCAACGCCCGGGATCTCTACACCCGCCGCCAGGAGGGGGTGTCGATCTGGGTGGTGCCGGCCAGCGGGATCACCGCGTCCAGCCCGGACGAGAAGGACGCCTTCTTCGACCCGGCGGCCGACAAGGTCTACCGCCACCCCACCTTCTACGAGGTACCGGACGGGGTGGCCCACCTGTGAACGGTCCCTTTGCCTTCACCCTGGCCCTCGGCGACGACGCGCTGATCGCGGCGCAGCGGCTGGCCGAGTGGACCACCCACGCGCCGGAGATGGAGGAGGACATCGCGCTGGCCAACATCGCCCTGGACCAGCTCGGCGCGGCCCGGCTGCTGCTGTCGTACGCGGCCGAGTTGGAGGGCGCCGGCCGGGACGAGGACGCGCTGGCGTACCTGCGTGACGACCGGGAGTTCCGCAACTGCCTGCTGGTCGAGCAGCCGAACGGCGACTTCGCGGTGACCATGGCGAAGCTGCTCGTGCTCTCGGCCTACCAGCTGCCGCTCTACACCGCGCTGGCCGGCTGCGCCGACGAAAGGCTGGCCGCGATCGGAGCCAAGACGCGCAAGGAGTCCGCGTACCACCTGGACCACGCCGCGCTCTGGGTGCGGCGGCTGGGTGACGGGACCGAGGAGTCACACCGGCGGATGCAGGCCGGGATCGACCAGGTCTGGCCGTACGCCGACGAGCTGTTCACCGCCCAGCCGGCGGCGCCGGTCGACCCGGCCACCGTGCGGGGCGACTTCGACAGCACCGTCGCCACCGTGCTCGCCGAGGCGACGCTGACCCTGCCGGAGTCCGGCTGGGCGCCGGCCGGCGGGCGTGACGGGGTGCACACCGAACACCTGTCGTACCTGCTCGCGGAGATGCAGGTGCTGCACCGCGCCCACCCCGGAGCGCGCTGGTGACGACCGCCCGGGAGGCGGTGGCGGCGGTGGTGGACCCGGAGATCCGGGTGGTCACCATCGACGACCTCGGCATCCTGCGTTCGGTCGAGGAGGAGCCGGGCTCCGGGCGGGTCGTGGTGACCATCACCCCCACCTACACCGGCTGCCCGGCCATGGACGTCATCCGCGCCGACATCCGCCGGGCGCTGGTGGCGGCCGGCCACCCGGACGTCGAGGTTCGCACGGTGCACAGCCCGGCCTGGAGCACCGACTGGATCACCGACGCCGGGCGGGCCAAGCTGGCCGCCGCCGGCATCGCCCCGCCGGCCCCGGTCCGGCGCGACGGCGTCGTACCGCTCACCCTGGCCGTCCGCTGCCCACGCTGCGGATCGCCGGAGACCGAGCAACTGAGCCGCTTCGGTTCCACCGCGTGCAAGGCACTGTGGCGCTGCCGCGCCTGCGGCGAACCCTTCGACCATGTGAAGGCATTGTGACTGTCACCATCACCCGCCCGGTCCGCCGCCGGCCGGTGTTCCACCCGCTGCCCGTCACCGCCGTGGACCGGCTCACCGCGGATGCCGTCGCGATCACCTTCGCGGTGCCACCGGAGCTGCGGGAGACCTTCGCGTTCCGCGCCGGCCAGCACCTCACGGTGCGCCTGCCCGCCGCAGCCGACGTCGTGGCCGACCTGACGGCAGGCAACGGCGTCTCGGACGCCGGAGGCGGTGTCCCGGCCGGCGAGGACGTGCGCCGCTCGTACTCCATCTGCTCCACTCCGAACGAGCTGGCTCGGCACGGCCGGCTGCGGATCGGCGTGCGGGAGATTCCCGGCGGTTCGTTCTCCGGCTACGCCTGCGGGGCGCTGCGACACGGGGACATCGTCGAGGTGCTGCCTCCGCTGGGGCACTTCACCACGGCGTTCGCGCCGGACCGGGCCCGCCGCTACGGCGCGGTGGTCGCCGGTTCCGGCATCACCCCGGTGCTGTCGCTGGTCGCCACCGCCCTGGCCGTCGAGCCGGCCAGTACCTTCACCCTGGTGTACGGCAACCGCACGGCCAACACGGTGATGTTCGCCGAGGAGCTGGCCGACCTGAAGGACCGCTACCCGACACGGCTGCACCTGGTGCACGTGCTGTCCCGGGAGCAGGGCGAGTCACCGCTGCTCTCCGGGCGGATCGACGCCGAACGGCTGGGCCGGCTGCTGGACACCATCGTGCCCGGCGACGCGATCGAGGAGTGGTTCCTCTGCGGCCCGTACGGCCTGGTCGTTGACGCCAAGGCGGTGCTCACCGCGCGGGGTCTGGCGGAGTCGGCGGTGCACACCGAGCTGTTCCACGTCGACGCGCCGCCGGAGCCGGTCCGCCGTCCCGACGAGTCATCCGGGGGCACCGAGGTGACCATCCTGCTGGACGGCCGCTCGTCGAGCTTCACCATGCGGCGGGACGAGCGGGTGCTGGACGCGGCGTTGAAGGTCCGCAGCGAGCTGCCGTACGCCTGCAAGGGCGGGGTCTGCTCGACCTGCAAGGCGAAGGTGGTCTCCGGCGAGGTGCAGATGGCCCGCAACTACGCCCTGGAACCCGACGAGGTGGCCGCCGGTTACGTCCTCACCTGCCAGTCCAGCCCGCTCACCGACACCCTCGCTGTCGACTACGACGCGTGACGCCTAGAACATCTCGTGACGGGCCGCCGGGGCGGCGACGTCAGGGGATGGATCACAGGTCGGGAGCGCCCGGAGGAGGTGCTGCGGGGGTCGGCGTAGGCTCGGGAGCGTGACGGTGAGCCGGGAGATCGACGACATCCTGCAGCGCGGCGCGGACGGCGGGCGGATCACGCCCGAGGAGGCCCTGCTGCTCTACACCGAGGCGCCCTTCCACGCGTTGGGCGAAGCCGCCGACGCGGTACGCCGCCGGCGGTACCCGGACAACGTCGTCACGTACCTGATCGACCGCAACATCAACTACACCAACGTCTGCGTGACGGCGTGCAAGTTCTGCGCGTTCTACCGGGCGCCGAAGCACAAGGAGGGGTGGACCCACCCCACCGAGGAGATCCTGCGCCGCTGCGGCGAGGCGGTCGAGCTGGGCGCCACCCAGGTCATGCTCCAGGGTGGCCACCACCCGGACTACGGCGTGGAGTACTACGAGGAGCTGTTCGCCTCGGTCAAGAGGGCGTACCCGCAGCTCGCCATCCACTCGATCGGGCCGAGCGAGATCCTGCACATGGCCAAGGTCTCCGGGGTGAGCCTGGACGAGGCGATCGCCCGGATCAAGACCGCCGGGCTGGACTCGATCGCCGGCGCCGGGGCCGAGATGCTGCCGGCCCGGCCTCGCAAGGCGATCGCGCCGCTGAAGGAGTCGGGCGAGCGCTGGCTGGAGGTCATGGAGCTGGCGCACCGGCAGGGCGTCGAGTCGACCGCGACGATGATGATGGGCACCGGCGAGACCGCCGCCGAGCGGATCGAGCACCTGCGGATGATCCGCGACGTGCAGGACCGCACCCGGGGCTTCCGGGCGTTCATCCCGTGGACGTACCAGCCGGAGAACAACCACCTCAAGGGCCGGACCCAGGCCACCACCCTGGAGTATCTGCGTCTGGTGGCGGTGGCCCGGCTGTTCTTCGAGACCGTGCCGCACCTGCAGGCGTCCTGGCTGACCACCGGCAAGGATGTCGGCCAGCTCGCGCTGCACCTGGGCGTCGACGACCTCGGCTCGATCATGCTGGAGGAGAACGTCATCTCCTCGGCCGGCGCCCGGCACCGGTCGAACCTGCACGAGCTGATCGGGATGATCCGCTCCGCCGACCGGATCCCCGCCCAGCGGGACACCCTCTACAACCGGATGGCCGTGCACCACACGCCGGCGGACGACCCGACCGACGACCGGGTGGTCTCGCACTTCTCCTCGATCGCGCTGCCCGGCGGTGGGGCAGGTCGGTCGCTGCCGCTGGTCGAGGCGAGCTGACCAACGCGCGGGCCGCAGGGCTGCGGCGCTGCCCCGCGATGCAGCGGTGGTCGGTCGTGCTGGTGTCACGGTCGGTCGTCGGTGGCGGGACACTGCGTCAACGGGATGACCCGTTCCGTCGTCACCCGAACGGCTTGCCGGAGTCATCCATATGGCTCGAAGGGCAGGCTGCCGTGTGCCGGTTGCGGGCCTGGTAGGGCAGCAAGACCTATCAATCCGGACAATCCTTAAGTGGCCATTAGCCGAGCAGCTGATGACGCGTGTGTTCCGGGGTGGCGCGGGTGATCGTCGGCCGATAACGTCCCCGCCCGTACCTTTCCTTCACCCCACGGGGGAGACCACTTCATGATCTTCCGTACCCGTCGTGCCGCGAGCCTCGCTACGGCCGCGCTGCTCGCCTCGGGCGTGTTCACCGCCCTCGGCGCGCCGGCCTACGCCGCCGGCACCGAGACCGACCTGGCGATCACCGCCGCCGGCACCCGCCTCACCAGCGGCGTCGAGGGCAAGGTCGCCTGGGCCAAGATCGTAAACCAGGGCGAGGGTACGCCGAGTAAGGTGCTCCTCAAGGTAGACGTGTCCAAGGTGGACGACAGCAAGCTCGTCCTGGAGCCGTACACCGAGGGTGGGTGCACCGCCACCGGCGATGCCAAGCCCGAGCTGTACACCTGCGACCTGGGCGCGGACGAGATCCCTGGGCCGGGCGAGACGGTCGAGGTGCCGATCGCGCTGCTGAACCAGGCCAAGGGGCTCACCGAGCCGTACAGCGCCCCGGTGACCATCAGCATCGAGTCGCCGGACGACACCGACGACAGCAACAACAGCGTCGACGTCACCGTCGAGCTGACCCCAGAGAGCGGCGTCGACCTGGGCGTGGTCGCGCCCGACGTGAAGACCCGCTTCGACTTCGAGACCGGCGACGAGGGCCCGCTGCGGCCGGGCGACACCTCCATCGTCCTCGGCCTGGTCTTCAGCCAGGGCGATCTGTCCGCCAAGGGCGTCAAGTGGACCTACCAGCTGCCCGAGGGCGTGACCTTCGCGTTCGAGGACGAGGTGTGCACCTACAGCGCCGACCAGCGCACCGCCGTCTGCGAGGACAAGGCGCTCGTGCTCGAGACGGGCAGCGTGCTCATCCACGGGTTGCCGGTGGCGGTGGACGAGGACGTCGAGGCTCCGGTGACCCTGAAGGACGGCTGGCTGGAGGCCGAGGCGCTCGGCTCGCTGCCGGCCGATGCCCGGGTGAGCCAGCAGGCCACCAAGCCGGCCTCCAAGCGCGCCGAGGTGCGTGACGTTGAGGACACGGAGTACGCCGAGCTCGACCCGTCCGACAATAAGGACGACTTCGCCGTGATCGTCGCCGCCGCCGACAGCGGCAACGGCGGTGGCGGTGGCGGTGGCGGTGGCGGCCTCCCGGTCACCGGTGTGCAGGCCGGCCTGATCGGCGGCGTCGGCGCGGGCGTGGTGCTCGCCGGCGTGGCGATGTTCCTGGTCGCCCGCCGTCGCCGGGTGGTCCTGGTGGCCCCGGGCGACGAGAAGACGAACGCCTGAGGTTCGTCCTCTATCGGCCCGCGAGGGTCGTTCACATAACGCACGGCAGCGAGGGCGGGATGGGTGACCATCCCGCCCTCGCTGTGTCGTCGAGGAGCACCGGTGACCCTGGTCGTGGGCGGGCGGAGGCCGGGCTGGCAGAGTGGAGGGGTGAGCCGTACCCCGCAGGGCCATCGCGCCAGCCTGGACAAGCAGCCGCACGAGGTCGCCGCGATGTTCGACGGCGTCGCGGCCCGCTACGACCTGACCAACACCGTCCTCTCCTTCGGGCAGGACCGGTCCTGGCGGCGCGCCACCCGGGCGGCGCTCGAACTGCGCCCCGGGGACCGGGTCCTCGACGTCGGCGCGGGCACCGGTGTCTCCACCGAGGAGCTCGCCCACTCCGGGGCGTACGCGGTCGGTGCCGACCTCTCGCTCGGCATGTTGTACGCCGGCAAGCGCACCCGTCCACAGGTGCCGCTGCTGGCCGGGGACGCCCTGCGGCTGCCCTTCGCCGACGCCAGCTTCGACGCGGTGACCATCTCCTTCGCGTTGCGCAACGTCAACGACACCGACGCCGCGCTGCGCGAACTGGCCCGGGTGACCCGGCCGGGTGGCCGCCTGGTGATCTGCGAGTTCAGCACCCCGGTCAACGCCGCCTTCCGCACCGTCTACCTGTCGTACCTGATGCGCTCCCTGCCGGCGGTGGCGCGGGCCGTCGCCAGCAACCCCGACGCGTACGTCTACCTTGCCGAGTCGATCCGGGCCTGGCCGGATCAGCCGGCCCTGGCGGCACGGGTGGGCGCGGCCGGCTGGGGCCGCGTGGCGTGGCGCAACCTGACCGGTGGAGTGGTGGCCCTGCATCGGGCCGTACGGGAGTGACTTGCCCTATTTAGGTGAATACGGCGATTTAGCCCGCTTTGCGCCGTAGGCTGGCCGGCATGACGGATCCGAAGGATGTGGCCATCGACGATGCCGCGGAGCTGGTCGAGCAGCTCAGGGATCTGGCCGGCGCGGATCCCGCGGACGTCCGCCAGGTGGTGTCCGAGGTGCTCGCCGCCCTGGACCGCGCCGCCGGTGGCGCGCTGCGCGAGCACCTGCCGGAGACCATCCGGGCCGGCCTCGACTCGGCCAGCCCCACCCGGTAGCGGCGGCCCGGCCGCCCCCCGCCGCCCCCCGCGCCCCCCGCCGCCCCCCGCCGCCGCCTCGATTTCCCGCCGCGTCGCCGCGTCGTCGGCGGCCCGTGGCACCGTGACCGGCCCGTCTCCAGCAGGTTAGGTCGCCCTAACAAGGCGAGCGTATGGTGCCGGTCATAGACTCGTCCCGGCTGGCTTGTGAAGCATTTCACGAGCATGCGGGGAGGAGGCGCGGATGACCGCGGTGGAGAACGACGCCGACGTGATCGTTGTGGGCGCCGGTCCCGGTGGGTCGGCGACCGCATACCACCTGGCTCGGCACGGCGTACGCGTGCTGTTGCTGGAGAAGACCGAGTTCCCCCGGGAGAAGGTCTGCGGTGACGGGCTGACCCCGCGTGCGGTGCGGCAGCTGATCCGGATGGGGGTCGACACCTCTCCCGAGGCCGGCTGGCTGCACAACCGGGGTCTGCGGGTGATCGGTGGCGGCCTCCGGCTGGAGCTGGACTGGCCCGATCTCGCCAGCTTCCCGAACTACGGTCTGGTGCGCACCCGGCTCGACTTCGACGACCTGCTCGCCCAGCGGGCGGTCTCCGCCGGTGCCAAGCTGCGCACCAGCGTCAACGTCATCGGCCCGGTGCTCGACCCGGACGGCCGGGTGATCGGGGTGCAGGCCGAGGACGGCCCGGACAAGGCCCCGATCACCTTCCACGCGCCGCTGGTGGTCGCCGCGGACGGCGTCTCCGGCCGCTTCCCGCTCGCCCTCGGGCTGGCCAAGCGGGAGGACCGCCCGATCGGCGTGGCGGTACGCCGTTACTACCGCTCCGAGGCCCGGCACGACGACGACTACCTGGAGTCCTGGCTGGAGCTGCGGGCCAAGGGCAGCGACGCGCTGCTGCCCGGGTACGGCTGGATCTTCGGCCTCGGTGACGGCCGGGTCAACGTCGGGCTCGGCATCCTCAACTCGTCCTCGGCCTTCGGGAAGACCAACTACCGGCGGCTGCTCACCGACTGGCTGGCCAACACGCCGCCGGAGTGGGGGATGACCGACGAGGCGAACGCCGAGGGGCCGACCCTCGGCGCGGCGCTGCCGATGGGGTTCAACCGGGTACCGCACTACACCCGCGGCGTCATGCTGGTCGGCGACTCCGGTGGCATGGTCAACCCGTTCAACGGCGAGGGCATCGCGTACGCGATGGAGTCCGGCGAGCTGGCCGCGGAGGTCGCGGCGCAGGCGCTGGCCCGGCCGGCCGGGGCCGAGCGGGAGCGGGCGCTGATGGCGTACCCGCAGGAGTTGAAGACCCGGTTCGGCGGCTACTACCGGCTGGGCGGGATCTTCGTGAAGCTGATCGGCCGGCCGGAGATCATGCGCGTGGCGACGAAGCACGGGATGCCCCACCCGACCCTGATGCGCTTCGTGCTCAAGCTGCTGGCCAACCTCACCGACCCGCGCGGCGGTGACGCGATGGACCGGGTGATCAATGCGATGACCCGGGTCGCGCCTGCGGTGTAGGGGCGCGGAGCAGTCAAGGTCCACCCCGCCGACGGTCGGCGGGTGGGACGTGAATAGTGTGAATTTCGCCAACGAACGAGGGCAGGGAAGGACGAGCAGGAGAAGAAGATGTCGCTCTCGCCTTACGTACCCATCATCGGGCTGTTCGCCCTCGCCGCGGCCTTCGCGCTGTTCTCGATAGCCGCCGCCCGTTTTGTCGGGCCCCGGCGCTACAACAAGGCCAAGCTCGAGGCCTACGAGTGTGGCATCGAGCCTAGCCCGCAACCGATCGGCGGAAGCCGGTTCCCGGTCAAGTTCTATCTGACGGCGATGCTCTTCATCGTCTTCGACGTGGAAATGATCTTCCTTTACCCGTGGGCGGTCTCCTTCAACGCCCTGCCGGTCTTCGGATTCATGGCCATGTTGATTTTCATCGGTGCGGTCTTCGTCGCGTACGCCTACGAGTGGCGGCGCGGCGGCCTGGACTGGGACTGAGGGAGGAACGGCAATGGGTATCGAGGAGAAACTTCCCGCCGGCGTCCTGCTCACCTCGGTGGAGAAGCTGGTCAACTGGTCGCGCAAGTCGTCGGTCTGGGGCGCCACGTTCGGCCTGGCCTGCTGCGCGATCGAGATGATGGCCGCCGGTGGCCCGCACTACGACATGGGCCGGTGGGGCATGGAGGTCTTCCGGGCCTCGCCCCGGCAGGCCGACCTGATGATCGTCGCCGGCCGGGTGAGTCAGAAGATGGCCCCGGTGCTGCGCCAGATCTACGACCAGATGGCCGAGCCCCGCTGGGTGCTCTCCATGGGCGTCTGCGCCAGCAGCGGCGGCATGTTCAACAACTACGCCATCGTGCAGGGCGTCGACCACGTGGTGCCGGTCGACATGTACCTGCCGGGCTGCCCGCCCCGGCCGGAGATGCTCATCGACGCGATCCTCAAGCTGCGCGAGAAGATCGGGCACGAGCCGCTCGGCCCGAACGGCCGCAAGATGCTGGCCGCCCGCGAGGAGCGCGGTGACGTGCCGGTCGTCCCGTACGGCTCGATGCCGTCGTCGTACCGCAGCGACAAGGCCCGGCGGGCCGAGTGGACGAAGGCCGTCCGCGAGGGCCGCGAGGAGCAGCTGCGGATCGAGAACTGGATGAAGGCCCAGAACCACCTCCAGCCGTACCGGGGGATCAAGTGACTGACGAGAAGCCGACCGCCGGCGGCGTACCGGTTCCGGTGACGCCGGCCGGGGCGACCAGCGGCGCGCCCGCCGAGTTTCCGCCGGCCAGTCCGGCCGGCCGGGGCATGTTTGGCAACCAGGGCACCGGTGACGTCTCCGGCTTCGGTGGCCTGGTCCGGCAGCACCGGACGATCGAGGACTCGCCCCGGCCGTACGGGGGCTACTTCGACGAGGTGCGCGACGCGCTGGAGGAGGCCTACCCGGCCTTCGGCGAGGCCATCGAGAAGGTGGTGGTCGACCGCGGCGAGCTGACCCTGCACATCCGCCCGGAGCGGATCGCCGAGGTCTGCCAGGTGATGCGGGACGACTCGGCGCTGCGCTTCGAGCTGTGCTCCTCGGTGTCCGGCGTGGACTACCTGGGCGCCGACGAGCGCCGGCTGCACGTCGTCTACCAGCTGACCTCGATGACCTACCGGCGGCGGGTCCGGCTGGAGGCCGCCGTCTCCGTCGAGCAGCCGCACCTGCCCAGCGTCACCTCGGTCTACCCGACGGCTGACTGGCAGGAGCGGGAGGCGTACGACATGTCTCACACCGCACAAGGCGAACGTTGCCTGACGCGGCACTAGAGCAGTTGGTTGATGACGAGATCGGTGATTTGCGTCCGGTGGTCCGTCAGGTAAAAGTGGCCGCCGGGGAACGTCCTCAGCTCGAAGGGGCCGGTGGAGTGTTCGCGCCACGCTCGCGCATCGGCGACCTCAACCTTGCTGTCTGCGTCTCCCACCAGCGCGATGATCGGGCAGTCGAGCTTCAAGCTCACCTCGTAGCGGTAGGTCTCGACTGCCATGTAGTCGGCGCGGAGGACCGGCAGGATGATGCGAAGCAGGTCAGGTTCCCGAAGAAGTCGCGGGTCGGTCCCGTCCAGTGCGGCTAGCTCGGCCACGAGCCCGTTGTCGTCGCGCAGATGCATGGCTTCGGTGAGGCGAGGCAGGCAGGGCGCGCGGCTGCCGGAGGCGAACAACGCCACCGGGCTGTTCTCCAGACGCTGTCTCATGCGAACTGCCACCTCGAACGCGAGTGTGGCTCCCATGCTGTGTCCGAAGAACGCCAGGGGCCTGCCCATCAGCGGTCGCAGCGCGTCGTATGCCTGGTCGGCAAGCTCGCTGAGCGTGGTCAGGAAGGGTTCGCCGCTGCGGTCCTGCCGCCCGGGGTATTGCAGGGCGACGATCTGAAGGGCGTGCTTGGCCGCAGCCGACATCGGATGGAAGAAGCCTGCCGAGCCACCCGCGTGCGGAAAACAGACCAGGGTGAGGCGGCTGGTCGCAACGTCGTGGAAGCGACGGAGCCAAGGATTGCCATGGGGGCGTGGAGTCATCGCGCTCGCCGGGTGCGGTTGTTCATTGCCGGGCCTCGCCGTGGCCGTCCGGGGTGGGAGTCAAGCGGGTCGGTCGGCGGCGTTCGGCGCCTCGTGGCAGCAGGTTGCCGGCGGCCTGTACGGCGCTGTGTATGAGCGTGGTGCCGTGGGTGCGCCGTCTGAGGATGTCGAGGATGAATGCCTCGTCCTCGTAGTGCACGATGCTGTGCAGTTGTGGCCGCGACAGCAGCTCCGCGTGGACGGTGACGCCGTCGTAGTGCCGGCGGCGGTCGTCGCGGTAGTGCACTGCGACGAGGTCGCCGTGCGGTTCCAGTCGTTCGACGATGCCGTCGACCAGTTGCTTCATGTCCCGGGTGGACAGGTAGTAGAGCAGTTCGCTCACCACCACGAGGTCGAAGGGGCCATCGGGTAGTTCCGTCGGCAGCACGCTTCTGGTGACCGTGACGTTCGTGAGGTCCTGGACCGCGGTGCGCGCCTGGGCGACCGCCGACTCGACGAAGTCGGTCGCCAACAGCTCGTCACATCGGGCTGCCAGCAGCTTGGTGAGTTCCCCGATCGAGCAGCCGGGCTCGTAGCAGCGGCGGTAGTGGGGGCGCGGAAGGGATGCGACGGTGATCGCGTACTTACGTTGGTCGTACCATTTGGTGGCCAGGTCCCATGGGTCGGGCTTTTGGGTGTAGAGGTCGGTGAACTCCGCATGTGAGACGCTTTCGGCTGGCGCTGGTGCGTCTCCCGGTCGGCGGACGATGGCCACGGATGCACACTCCCACTGCGAACCTGCGTCGCCTTGTCGGCCCACCCACGCTGGGCGGCGGGTCCGGGGTTCAGGGCTGGAAGAAGGTGATGGCGTTGCGGTCGGCGTCGAGAGTGGTGAACTCCCGCCCCCACGGATGATCGTCCAGCGCGCCGTTGGGGTGCACGATGCCGGCTCGGTCGAGTTCCCCGTAGAGGGCCTCGACATCCGACACCTGGATCCGGCAGGATGCGCTGCCGGCGAGGTGTGGTTCCGCGCCGGGGGTGTTCGGCTTGTTGGCGGGCCAGAGGTGGATTTCCACGTCGTCCTTGCCCACGATGCCGTAGTCATCGTCGGCGTAGCGTGACTCGAATCCGAAACGTCCGGTGTAGTACTCCACGGCCCTGGCCACGTCCGACACGGGCAACGCGGGTATTGCTCTGATCATCTTCATCTGATTCCTCCCGTTCGCACCGATACTATTGGCGTTTCCGGCGCGGCCGGTCAGCCCGGTTCGATCTCGTAGAACGCAAGCAGTTCGGCGAGAAGCTCCGGGTCGCCGCCGGCTCCGGTCTGGGCCGCGACCAGGGCGGCGTACGGCCCACCGGACTCGACCAGGTCGGCGTGGCTGCCGGCCTCGATGACCTGCCCTTCGTGCAGGACAACGATCACGTCGGCGTTCTGAATCGTGCTCAGTCGATGGGCGATCACCACCTGGGTACAGGTGACCTCGCGAAGGTTGGCCACGATCCGCTGTTCGGTCTCCGCGTCGAGATGGCTGGTGGCCTCATCGAACACCAGGATCGACGGTCGCCGGACCAACGCCCGGGCGATGGCGAGTCGTTGCAGCTGCCCACCGGAGAGTCCGACGCCCCGCTCGGCCAGTGGCGTGTCGTAGCCGAGGGGCAGCTGGTTCACCTCAGGGTCCACTTCGGCGATGCGGGCTGCCCAGACCACGTCGTCCAGGGTCGCCTCCGGCAGCCCGAACGCGATGTTGTCGCGGATGCTGGCCCGCATGGTGAACGGCTCCTGCAGCACGACACCGAATCGGCGTCGCAATGCCACCGGCGCGATGTCCGGCAGCGGAACGCCGTCGCACCGGATCTCGCCTGAGGTCGGTTGGTAGAGACCGAGCATCAGCATCGCCAACGTGGTCTTTCCGGCGCCACTGCGTCCGACGATCGCGACCCGCTGTCCGGGTTCGACGGCCAGGGTGACGTCGGAAACTGCTGGTGGCGATCCCTCGTCATAGTGGAAGGTCACGTCGCGTAGCTCTAGCCGTGACCCCTCGGGCCCGGGCCTCGGGTCCTGGTCACCCCCGCGTTCCGGTGCGGCTTTGAGCACGTCGCCGATGCGTTCGAGCTGTACGGCGGCTACCTGCAGGCGTTGCCAGTTCGCCAGCAGCGTGGACATCGGAGCGAGGACGGCGGCAGCGAGCCAGGTGAAGCCGAGCAGGGTGCCGATGCTGAGCTGCCCGTCGAGTACCCGCCACGCGCCGAGCCAGAGTACGAGCAGTGGGGTGAGCATGCGCAGCATGCCGGTGGCGGTGTCGAGCCCGGCGCCGAGGTGGTTGCGTCGCAACGTCGTGGCGCTCCAGTCCACGATCCGGTCGGTGAGCTCGTCGACCACACGCCGTTCAGCGCCGACCGCCTTGACGGTGGAGATCCCGGAGATGGTCTGGATGACGTACTCGTTGACGCCGGTCTGCGCGGCGATGCTGCGGGCCAGCAGGTCTCGGGCTCGGCCGTGGGTGCTGGCGACGATGACGACCTGGATGACGAGGACCGCCGCGACCACCGAGGCCAGCACCGGGTCGAACGCGAACATGAGCACGAAGTAGGTCAGGACGAGCATCGCGTCGAGCGTGGCCGTCAGCGTCTGGTTCGCGATCAGGTCCCGCAACGCGGCGATGCCGTTGATCCGGGTGGCGAGATCGCCCGTCGTGCGCTGGTGGAAGAACCGCAGCGGGAGCCGGTACAGGTGACCGGCGAAGCCGACCAGCAGTTGCCAGTCGATCCTGCCCTGTAGGTAGATCAGGAGCAGGGCGCGCAGGTAGGCAGCGATGACCTGGGCCGCGATGATCACCAGCAGGGCGAGGCCCAGCAGCGCGACCAGGTCATCGCGGGAGAGGCCGAAGACCTCGTCGACGATGAATTTGGTCGTGACAGGTAGGGCCAACCCGAACACCTGCAGCGCCACGGTGACAAGCAGCACCTGCAGGAGCAGGAACCGGATGCCAGGCAACCGCGTGATCATGCGGACCAGGATTTTGGCGCTGGACGGGCCCTCGTCGCCGGAGGTGTCGAAGTCGGGGCCGGGCCGCAGTTCGAGCACCGCGTCGGACAGACCTTCGTCGAACTGCTGCTTCGTCACCCGGCGACGGCCCCAGGCGGGATCGACGATGTCGACGTAGCGGGAGTTCCACCGTTCCACTACCACGAAATGATCGCGTTCCCAGTGGGCGATGGCGGGCAGCGCGACGTGCGGCATCGCGGTGGGTTCGCCGCGTAGGCCCCGTACCCGCATGCCGTAGGAGCGGGCGGCCTGGGCGATGGCCAGGGCGCTGACTCCGCCACGTCCAGGTGCGCAGCGTTGCCGCGTGTGGGACACGGAGGTGCGGCGGCCGTGGTGGGAGAGCACCATCGCCAGGCATGCCGCTCCGCACTCGACCGTGGTGAGCTGGAGCCGGACCGGTACCCGTCGCCGCCACCATGACCGGATCGCTGCGCTCATCTGCCTGTCTGAGCCTTTCGATAGAGGGGATGTCGGCGTCGGCGCTGCGAGGCGGCACCCGGGGGTCTGGACGTGGGAGCTAGGCGAGGGCCGGCTCGGTGACCGGCAGGTCGGGTGCCCGCGCCGCCCGCGTCACCGCGGCGACGAACGCGTCGGCCAGCGCCGGCACGTCCGTCGGCGCGATGACGTCGGTCCGGCACGTCAGTACGGCCTCGATGTCGTCGTCCCGCTCGAACAGCGCGAGTTCCACGTCGAGCGTGGTCATCGGCGGGTGGTCGAGGAATCCGGACAGTTCCACCGCGCCGATGGGGTGACGCCACGCCAGTTCCGCGCTGTAGGAGGGGTCGAGAAGTGATGGTCGCTGCTGCATGACGATGCTCGCCTGAAACAGTGGATGTCGGCTC